>JAFROA010000156.1 GCA_017429885.1 Bacteroidales bacterium
ACAGCCGTCAGAGCGGAGCGGGCCTTTCCACAGAGCCCGGCGTAGCTCTGTCGAGCTGTAGCCGCCGAGGGGCGTATATCGAGGCGGCGGTGCCAAGTGAGTCCTCAAGACTCACTCTGGAATGCAAACATAGTAACTGATTTTTTTATATTCGCGTAAGAAACTATTCATTTATTCAATAACTAGATTAATCATGGCAGTACAAGTAACAACCAAAACATCCTACGGGCAGAGGCTTGGAAGCTCATTCAAAGGGATTGGTTCCGGTTTCCTTCTCCTTATTATCGGTATAGTGCTTCTTTGGTGGAATGAGGGACGCGCGGTCAAGACCGCGAAGATGCTCAACAGGGCCGAGAAAGTTGCCGTTGAGATGCCCGACATCAATTCAGTGGATCCTCAGTTCGATGGCCAGTTGGTTCACGCCACAGGTATGGCTAATACCTCTGAGGTGTTGATTGACAATCTTTTCGGCATTCAGGAGACCGCTATTAAGCTTAACCGTCAGGTCGAATATTACCAGGTCCAGGAGACTTCCACCTCCAAGACTAAAGATAAATTAGGCGGCGGCCAGGAGACGGTCACCACTTATGACTATAAGAACGGTTGGAGTAGCACCAGGATCAACTCATCAGAGTTCAAGGATGAGAAATACAGGGGAGCCAACTTCGTCCTGAGCGATGTCGAGGATCAGAAATGGCAGGCGGAGAATGTGAGTTTCGGAGCTTACCGCCTTCCTTCTGAGCTCATCAATTCCATCAGCGGTGAGAAGCCTGTCGAGCTGGCTTTGAGCGAGGATGTTATTAAGAGCCTGAACAAGGTTGCGGCTACTGTCAAAAAGGACACTGCAGTCCTTCTCGCCCAGGCGGCTTTGAAGGACTATAAATATGTCCACGTCTCCAATAACGTTGTCTACATCGGAGAGAACGCCATGAACCCTCAGGTCGGAGATGTCAGGATCACCTTCACCAAGGTTCTTCCGGGCGAAGTCTCCATTCTTGCCAAGGTCGCCGGCGACACATTCACCAAGCACACGGACAAGAACGGCAAGTCTCTCGAGACCCTCTCTATGGGCGTGAAGGCTATGGATGAGATGTTCTCATCGGAGCGCGCTTCCAACAATATGTGGAAATGGTTGCTCCGTCTTCTCGGATTCTTCCTCATTATGGGTGGATTGAAGGGAATATTCGATATCCTCGTGACCGTACTCAAGGTCATCCCGTTCCTGGCTAACATCGTCAACCTCGCCATGAACGTGGTTATCGGTGTGGTCGCTTTCGCCATCACCCTGATCGTGATCGCGCTTGCCTGGCTCTATTACAGGCCGATACTGGGAATCCTGCTGCTGGCCGCCGCGGTCGCCGCTCTTGTATTCTTCGCCAAGAAGGGTAAGGAAGAGGGACCACAGACGCCTGAGGCCCCTGCTGCTCCCGACGTTCCCGCGGAATAGTTTATTATACGATATGTCACATAGGAGGATGGCGTTGGCCATCCTCTTTTTTTTAGTATATTCGCGTAAACAATCATCAAGTTCTTTTAAATAGTTTTCAGAAATGAAAAAACATGCACTGCTGGTTTTCAGCGTGGCTGTTCTGGCCTTGGCGGCCGGATGCCAAAAAGATGAAACCACCTCCAGGGATGCGGACCTTGCGGGTGTCAATGTCGCAGTAGGTGAAAAGAAGGGTGCCTTCTCGAAGCTTTTTGTGTTGAACGAAGGTAATTTCCAGAAGAATAACTCCACCCTTGATTTCCTCAGGTTCTCTGATGGGAATTATGTGTCCGATGCTTTCGGATCGATGAATCCTGCTGTGGTCCAAGGATTGGGAGACACGGGGAATGATCTGGCTCTCAATAACGGTAAACTCTGGCTCGTGATGAACGGGTCGGGGTATGTCCATGTGCTCGACGCTAAGGACGAGACCCTCATCGCCTCCGTGGCCGTGCCGGACCCGAGGTTCATCGCGTTCGATAATTCCCATGCTTATGTAAGCTCTTATGCGGGAGCTATTTACGGGGGCGAAGAGAAAAAGGGGAAGGTCTATAGGATTGACTTGAATACATATAAAGTGGACGGAGAGGTCGAAGTCGGCTGCCAGCCTGAAGGTGTCACCGTCTCTGGCGGGAAACTATATGTCGCCAATAGCGGCGGGTATAATTATGTCCATGAGAACACGGTGAGCGTGATCGATTTGTCCTCTTTCAAGGTAACTGCTACTGTCTCAGTTGCCTCCAACCTGCACTTTATGGCATCAGATGGTCATGAGGCGGTATATGTCTCGAGTTATGGTGAGAGTTCCTGGAGCCAGGATTCCGCCGGTAACTGGATTCAGAGCATGTCAGAGCCTATGGGCCTATACAAGATCAGCGGAATCTCGAGCACCCAGGTCAAAGATGTGCATGTCAGTTGCATGACCACCAGCGCTGATGGCTACATCTATGCGATTGGAAACGCGGGGGAACTCACAGGAGGATATTCAATCACGCTCTACAAAGTGGCGGTCAAAGACGGCTCTGTCACATCAAAGGCTCTCTCGGGTACAGACGCCTCCAAGGTGGGTAATCCTTATGGGATACTTGTCAATCCCTCCAACGGCGACATCTACATCGCTGACGCCGACTACACCGGCCCCGGGAAGGTGTGGTGTTTCACGAAGGATCTCAAGGAAAAGTGGTCCGCCGTGGCCGGGATGCTTCCCGCGCACATGGCTCTCTATTAGGATATGAGAGGACTGGCCTTGGTGGCATTGTCGCTGCTGGGGACCGTGGCTGCTGCCCAGGAGAGGGCGGACACGCTGCGGGCCTCAGTTGTGAGTTCTGTCTCAGGCAGTCTTCTTACCCCCCAACGAATCACAAGCGAGCGCCTCGGGACTGTCACAGGCGTATCGGAGGCCATTAGGCGTTTCACTGGGGTACAGGTCCGGGACTACGGAGGTGTGGGCGGACTTAAGACAGTCAATGTCAGGAGTTTGGGAAGTGAACACACGGCCGTTTTCGTGGACGGTGTCCAGGTCAGTCACGCCCAGAATATGCAAGTGGATCTTGGCCGGCTCAATCTTGATGGTTTGTCCTCGATCAGCCTGTTTTCCGGCCAGAAAACTTCCCCTTTACAGAGCGCTAAGGAATACTCATCCGCGAGCTCGTTGTATCTTGAGAGCGCCAGCCCTGTGTTTTCCCGTGGTAGGACGGATAATCTCAAGGCGAGCCTCGGGGCGGGATCTTTCATGACTATCGCTCCCGGACTGAGTTGGGAGCATCTTTTCAAATCCGGAGCGTCGTTCAGGATCTCGGGTGACGCTGTGTCCTCGAAAGGGAAATATCGCTTCCATGTCCGGGATTACAGGCAGTTTCCAGATGGTACGGTAGCGGGCTATGACACCACGATGACCAGGACGAATTGCGACCTGGCCAGTATCCGCGCGGAGGCCTTGCTTTTCAGTCCTCGCTCCGGGGACGCGTCATGGACTTTACGGGCATATTTTTACGGTTCCGGACGAGGCCTTCCCGGACCTGTCTACAAAAAGGCCGGGGAATATCCTTTGAGCCTTGACCGTCAGACCGATAGGGATGCCTTCATTCAGGGAAGGTATTACCGTTCCCTAGGTGATATATGGTCTGTGGCTGGAAGAGCGAAATTGTCTTTCAACCATTTGGAATACACTGATTTCCCGGAGTTTCTTCCGGAAGGATCCCCAGCCCGTTACAACTATCTCGACCATTCGGCTTATCTTTCAGCCTCCGCGATGGCCAGGATAAGTGGCGCTTTTTCCCTGAACTTAGCCCAGGATGTGCAATATGATTATCTAGACGCGGACCATAGAGATTTCGCCTTTCCTGGACGCTTTTCTTCATGGAGCTCTCTGTCGGCAAGGGCCGGAGCAGGGTCTGTGGAGGCCTCCGCCACATTGCTGTATCTTGGCGTTTGGGACACTTTTCTCACGGCCAGGAGCCGTTCAGGAGCCTATAGGGATGCCCTGATGCCTTCGCTTGTGGTTCGTTGGGAAGCTGCTGAGCATTTATCTTTTAACGGTCTCGCGAAGCGGTCTTACAGGATGCCGACTTTCAATGACCTGTATTACACGACAGTTGGGACAAAAACCCTCGATCCTGAGGACGCTCTCCAATTTGGTCTAGGGGTGGAATGGGATTTGGTCCATTCCGGTTCCAGCGATATGGACGTGAAAGTCGATGTCTATCGTAACCGTCTGAAAAACAAGATTATTGCGGTGCCGACCTCGAATCAGTTCCGGTGGTCGATGTATAATCTCGGAGTTGTGGAGATCTTGGGTGTTGACCTGTCAGCTGACTATTCAATTAAGATGAATAGGGGAGAGTGCGGCGCTATTGTCAAATACACCTTCCAGCAGGCAAAGGACCGATCCGACCGTGACGCCTTGACCTGGGGAGGGCAGATTCCGTATATTCCGGTTCATAGCGGGTCTGTCAATGCTTTCGGTGTTTTTTCAGGTTGGAGGGCTGATGTCACTTTATTCGCTACCGGAGAGAGGTTCACCACCTCAGCGAATCTCCCGGCATACAGGCTTTCTCCATGGACTACACTAGACGCGGCCGTCTCGAAGAATCTTTCGCTTCGCGGCAAAGACCTCACCCTCAAACTCTGTCTGAACAATCTCCTCAATGAGCGATATGAGATTGTCGACAACTATCCAATGCCAGGTTTCAACTGCCACATTGCTGTATTGGTGTCTCGGCGGTAGGTGCCTCCCTCCCGAGCCGTCTCGCTCCGCTCGACCCCACCGTTCGCTTCGCTCCGGTCCCCCCTCTTAACGTGCCGAGGGTGGCAGTGGCTCCTGGAGGGAGGCACCTGCCGCCGAGAAAAATAGTATTGAATTGCAATCTTTTTTATAAATTTGTATGATATGGACATCGTACAGATTATTGAGATTGTGGCCCTTGTGATGGGGATTCCGTACATGGTATTTGAGGTTCTCCAGAAGAACACCATGTGGTATTTCGGCTTTTTCACCAGCACTGCCTGCGCCATACAGTTTTTCCTCGAGAGTAATTGGGCCAATATGGGCCTGAACATCTACTATGTAGGGATGGCTTTTTGGGGGCTTTACAAATGGAAAAAGGACAGTCAGGCTGTTGAGGCTGATGTCCACCTGAATCGTCTCACTCCAAAGATGGCTTTGCTCAGCGCGGGGTTATTCATTGTCGGTACTGGTCTGTTGGTCTGGCTTTTGACCCTGCTGAACGACAGCAATCCATGGCTCGACGCGATGTCCACCGCGCTGTGCGTGATAGGCATGCTCTGGCTTGCCGACTCGATTCCTTACCACTGGATCCTGTGGATTATTGGTGACACTCTTCTTGTCGTGAT
>JAFROA010000157.1 GCA_017429885.1 Bacteroidales bacterium
ACCGAACGGATAACGATAGACATCCACTTGATGTTCAACAACTTCCGCACAGGAAAGAAAGCCTCCCTCCTCGATGCCGTGATCATTGAGCTCAAGCAGGACGGCAGGGCCGGGAGCCAGATGAAAGGAATCCTGCTGGACAACAGGGTAAAGCCCGTAAGAGTCAGCAAATACTGCATGGCGGTGACCCTCACCGACAACAACGTGAAAAGCGGACGTTTCAAGGAGAAAGTCCGGACGATAGAAAAGATAATAAACAAAAAGATACAAGTGATATGATTTCAATGCAAGACTTGGGTGACTACACCCTCGCTGATGAGGATTTGATCGACGTGCAGTCGATCACGGACGCGATGATGACCACCAGCCAGAGCATCACGGAGCTGGCCATCCGCTTCTTCCTCAACCTGGCCGTGTGCTGGATCCTAGTCCAGTTCTTCTATTACCGCAAGAGCCGCCGCCGGGACTACTACTTCACCTTCATGGTGTTCTCCTCGGCGATGCTGATGCTGCTCTACATGATGGGCAATGTCGAGGTAGGAGTCGGGCTGACCCTCGGACTCTTCGCCATCTTCGGAGTCATCCGCTACCGCACCGAGACTGTCCCGATCAGGGAAATGACCTACCTGTTCGTGATCATAGCGCTCGCGGCCATGAACGGACTCGCCCCGGTTTACAAGATGGTGGGAGTCGCCACTTCCCACGCCCACTACGAGCTGTCAGGCGGCACAGTGGCGGTGACGGTGCTGGCCAACGCGTTGGTCATCTGCCTGGTATGGGTACTTGAAAGCCCAAGGCTCCTTAAGCACACATCCACCAAGCTCGTCCTTTACGACCGTATAGAGCTGATAGTCCCGGAGCGACGGGCAGAACTTGTCGCGGATCTTGAGAAGAGGATCGGGATAAAGATCGACAATTTGGAGATCGGACACGTCGATTTCCTCAAGGACGCCGCTTTCATCAAAGTGTATTACACCCTCGGTAAGGATCAGACCGCAACGATAGATTCCCTCACAAGGGCAAAGGATTTCGTAGAGCAATAAAGCCATGAGAAAGAGATTATTATACATATTCGTCATCTGTGCGGCAATCCCTTCGGTCGCCAGGGCGCAGGGCACGGACAACGACCTTGAGTCCGAGCTCGGAGCCAGGGTTTCAATAACAGCTGACAAGAAGATATCCCAAGGATTCCACTGGACAGCTGAAGGAGAGGCGCGTTTCAGCGACAATCTCTCCGAGTTCGGGCGCTACCAGTTCGGCACCGGACTGACATACAAGATCAACCCCTGGCTCAAAATCGGAGGAGGCTACACCCTCATCGAGAAAAAGAATTCCGACGGAGAGTGGAATCCCCGCCACCGCGTCTATGGGGACATCACTTTCAGCTACAAGACAGGTCCTTGGAGATTCGCCATAAAGGAACGTCTCCAGTACACCCGCAGGGAAGTCGGGAACGCCTACCAGAACAACCCCAACCTGCTCGGCCTGAAGAGCCGCTTCAAGGTCTCCTACAAGGCTTCCCAGACACTGACTCCGTACGGTTATGTGGAGCTCCGCAACGTCTTCAACGACCCTTCTGTCAACGCCACGTGGAATACTGCCACACAGACATATTCAGACTACTCCTTCGGTGGATACGACGACATGTACTTCAATCGGTTAAGGGGATCTCTCGGAGTCGAGTGGAAGCTTAACCCTCACAACTCTTTCGACTTCTTCGTCCTTGGGGACTGGTGCCGGGACAAGAACATCGACACGAACAAAGAGGGGACCAAACTGAAGTCCCTGACCTATGACCGGAAGTTCAACACCAGCATCGGCATCGGCTACACCTTCAGTTTCTGATCTCGAGGGTGAACCCTTCGGGGATATCCGCCTCATAATCCATATTAGCCGGAAGGTCAACAGAAACGACCTTCCGGTTTTCCGTGTTCTCGATACGCATCAATATATTGCCACGAATGGTCGGGAGGGACATCTCGGCATTCTGAAGGCTGCCAGGACGGGGACGTATCCTGACTTTCGAGAATCCAGGCTCCAGAGGCTCGACACCCATCAGTTTGAACGGGATTATATTCCCCGGAGCGGCGCCCCAAAGATGGTTCCAGTCCTGGTTTGGCTTGAAGGAGTCATCCCAAGCCTCAAGAGTTATAGTCGAACCGACCTCAAGCATATTTGACCAACTTCTCAGAGACCTGTCAGTCAATAGTTTCAAAGCGTATTCTGAAGCATCTCCATCATAAAGAGCCTCCAAGAGGAACTGCGCCCCATAGACGCTGCAAGCCATCCCCCGGGAGATTATGAAATCCGTGACCGGCTTTTGGTATTTGTCCGGAACGAGGCCGAAAAGAAGGGCGAACATATTCGAATGGAGCGAAGCATGCGGAGTCGATGGTCCATCCTTGTAGCGCCTATGCTTCTTATCCAGGAAAGCCTTATTGAAAGCGGCTTTCATCTTTATCGCTTTCGCTTGTAAATCAATAGCTTCCGCATCCTTTCCAAGAACTTCAGCGATCTCTCCCATAAGCGTCAACGCCCTATAAGCGTAAGCGTTGACAACGGCGTTGCGGTCCGAGTACACGAACCCGTCGTCCTCTCCTCCATATCCCGGAGCCAAGCCAAGCGAACCAGAATGAGGCCAGTCCACAATGTCACGGATCTTTTCCTTTCTGTTTATCGATGACAAGAAAGCCTCATCCTGCTCTCGGAGAGTCGTGCTGATAAGACCATCTTGCTCAATCAGGCTCTCAAGGCAATGAGCCCTCAATATCCCGTAACAGCTTTCCAGCAACCGGGTATCCCCAGTGTGCATATAATCATTCCACGCCATCAGCACAGACTGTAATATCCATTCTGTTGGCCACGTGGGACGCTCAAGAAGGTACTCTATGGTACGACGGGAAAGAGTATATTCCCTATCCGAGGCATAATGGCAAAGTTGGCTGATCATAGCGTCGGCCTCATATGGAATCCGTTCCCTGTCTCCATCAACGAACAGGCCGGTGAAAGAAGTGGCCCTCACCGAATACTTGCAAAGATCCCAGATCCGGTTCAGGAGGGTGTTGTCACATCTGAAGAAAGACTCCTGATTATCAAAAGGATAACTCACTATCTGGCGAGTGACGCACCCGTACTCGGGTTTGAGGTCATAACCCTCAATTTCGATGTAGCGGAAAGGAAGGACCTCTCCGATATAGTCCGGCATCTTGATGGCATCCGGTCCGGTGTTCCGCTTATCTGGAGGTATCACGATGGAATATGTGTTTAGCCCCCTCTTAAGCGGAATCATATGCTGCTGGTAACGAACACTGGTTGTGGGATTTCTCAAAACACGTCCCTTTTCGATCCGCTCTCCCAAGTGGACCCTGACAGTGTCCGCGTCATTCTCAGAGAATAACGTCAATCTGACCTG
>JAFROA010000158.1 GCA_017429885.1 Bacteroidales bacterium
ACAAAGTCGGCAGGAAGAAACTCATCTACTACGGTGTCAGCGGAATGATAGTATGCCTGGTCGCGATTGGGCTCATATTCGCTTTCAACGGAGGCGGAATTCCTCTTCTCGTGTTCTTCCTCCTGTACATATTCAGCCAGGCGATCTCTATCAGCGCCGTCGTGTTCGTGTTGCTTTCCGAGATGTACCCCAACAAGGTCAGGGGGATAGCCATGTCCATCGCAGGACTGGCTCTTTGGGTCGGAACATACCTCATCGGCCAGTTCACTCCATGGTGCATGAGTGCCCTGACCCCCGCAGGTACATTCTTCCTATTCGCGGCGATGTGCGTCCCGTATATGCTCATCATGTGGAAACTCGTTCCCGAGACCACCGGACGCACTCTGGAAGAGATAGAGGAATATTGGAAAACCCTTTAACCGACAGCCACGTTAGTCCTTGGGCATATCTGGCAGGGAGTAACCGTTGTGGTAGGTGTGCTTGATCCACTCCTCGGCCATTTGCTTGGCGTTGAACTCGGCATAACGGCGGTCGAACTTCGGATCTCCGTCAATGACCTTGAACTCGTCGAAATTGACTATCTTGATCATGTCGGATTCGGAGATATTCGTGAAGCGCATGTTCTCTCCGTCCCATTGCAGCTCCCGGTGAAGTCCGGTAGGCCCTGAGAGTCTCACTGCCAACACACCGACATCCACCATCTCGGTGAAAGGTCCGGAAACCTGGAAGTTCGATGAAGTCTCGACACGGTTCTCTGGAGATTCCTTGCAAGCCCTGATCCAGTCCTGCTCATGGGCGTTGACCCAGATGTTACCTGTGCCGCCTCCGGGGACTCTCCTGATGACAGGCTCCGGCTCCTTGAAATAGCTCATAGAGGACTTTGGCAGGAGGGTCGGTTTCAATCCATAGCATCCGGCCATAATCTTGCCTTTGGTGCCGATGAATAGGAGTCCTCCGTTTGAGTCGCCCATCATCTCTCCGTCCGGAAGCTCCTCAGGACGAGGAGGTAACAAACCTCCGTCGTACCACACGACCTTCAACTCGGGCATCTTGACATTGCCCTTTGGCTCACGAGCCGGGAAGGTGTATGTGATGGTCTCCGCGTGAGGCGGGGAATACAGGTTGCTGAGTGTCGAGCTGGCTTGGACGCTTGTGGGGTATTTGATGCCGAGCGCCATGACAATAGGATCCATGATGTGGCAAGCCATGTCGCCGAGCGCCCCGGTGCCGAAATCATAGAAGCCTCTCCAGTTCCAGGGCGTGTAGGCTGGATCGTAAGGCCTCGTCTCGGCCGGTCCGATGAACAAGTCCCAGTCAAGGGTCTTAGGCACTTTCACTCCGCCCGCGGGCTTCATGAGTCCCTGAGGCCAGATCGGGCGGTCAGTCCAGCAGTGGACCTCGTACACGTCACCGATTACCCCGGACCAGATCCATTCGGCGAGCTGCCGGCAGTCGTCGAATGAATTGCCTTGGTTCCCCATCTGGGTCGCGACCTTATATTTCTTGGCCAGCTTGGTCAGGAGCCGGGCCTCATAGACGGAATGGGTGAGTGGCTTCTGGACATATACATGCTTGCCGAGAGTCATCGCATGGGCGGCCACGACAGCGTGAGTGTGGTCAGGAGTCGCCACGACAACCGCGTCGATGTCTTTCCCCATCTGGTCAAACATGACCCTCCAGTCCTTGAAGCGCTTGGCTGAAGGATAATCATTGAAGGTTTTCATGGCATACGACCAGTCCACGTCGCATAGGGCGACTATGTTCTCTGTGGCCATATTCTTAAGATTCCTGCGGCCTACGCCTCCGATGCCGACTCCGGCGATGTTGAGTTTGTCACTCGGAGCCACATGTCCGAGAGTCTTACCGAGAACATGGCTCGGCACAATTGTGAAAGCGGCCGCTCCCGCCGCGGCGGTGATGCCGGTCTTGATGAAGTCCCTTCTGGAATACTCTTTCATTGTGTGATTAATTATGTGTTCTCAAATATAATAAAAAGCGGCCACAAAAGCACTAATCAAGGGCGTTTTCTCCTTCCAACCGCCTTATGGTCTCGAGGCGGAAAGCGCCTGGCCAAGCGACGAGCCAGTTGTTTATCCTATGGCCCTTGTCTCCTGAAGAGAATCCCCAGGAGCACTCAAAATATGCCTCGTTCTGGGAGCCTGCGGGGCGGACGTGACCATTCACGGAGAGAGTACCGTCGGAGACCAGTTGGTTGCCACACCTCCAGATGGCCAGCGCCTTCTCTTTCCATTGGCTATCTCCCGTCAGCTCAGATAGTTCCATCCACTCGGGAACCCAATATAGAGCATATGGATCAAGGTGGTTATGTTGGACGGAGACAGAGGTCGCTCCGAAAGTATGGTAGCCATATACCGAGAAATCATCATCCTCGGGATAGACTTCGTCATAGTGCCACAACCAAGTGGAGAGGTAGTAGGAGATAGCCACGGCATCCTCTACGAATTCAGGTGAGCTGGTCAGGCGGTGAAGGCGGATGGCCGAGCGCAGTAGGGAAATTGACGACTCCTTATCTATGCACCAGGTGTCCAGGGCTCCGGCGGTGGTGAACCCTTTTTCTTTCAGCTCCGCCAGGTAATGATTGTAGGCCTTGAGACCGGAATCCAGGTATTTCTTGTCCCCGCTTCTGCGGTAAGCCTCAATCATGGCAGGAACGAGGAAGCAACCGATTGTTCCCTCCCTGTAAATGCTCTCTCCATTGGGCAACCAGCCTTTCGCATAGCAACCATTCTCTTGCTGGTCGGAAACAACAAAGTCGCATATCGCGAAAGCTATGCGCTCATATTCAGGACGTTCCACTCCACACTCTTTCGCCACGTCATAGGCCTCGAAGAAATTCACGGCCGCGGTGCCGAGGTTGCAGGCGTCGATAGAACCATTGGAATCACCACTCAAAATGTGGTCGTAATTAGTCACGAATAGGCCATTGGACAGCCCACATCGGCTCCAGGTGTCAAGCGTGGCGATTCCTTTCTCAAACGATTCCTTGGAGCCTGTTTTCTGGTAGTCCCGCAGGAGCGAGATCGCATAGGAGGCGTTCTGGCCGCACCATCCGATCTCATACTTCCAGCCAGGGCGCTGCTGCCAGTCACCATCTTGATTCAGTACAAGCCCGATGCTGAACCCCTTTAATTTCCCTCCTCGGCCCATAGGGACTCCTTGGCGTAACGGATGCCGAGCTCCCAAAGCTTACTTGACGGGAATATATCCACCTTTGGCTTGGGAGACAGTTCCCATGCCTTATCAAGGAAGGACCGCATACCCCGATGCTCTTCCTGAACGGGACTCAAGTGAATATATATTTGAAACACAACGGTTTCCCCTTTACGCATAGGTGTTAAGTTCCGCCACCCCGGCTCAAAGTGGTCCCGGTTGGCATATGTCACAGGCATCTCTTCCTCCGGCCATAGGTAATGGTGGTCCGTCTGATTATCCCCGGGCCTTAGAGAACAGGAAAAGCTCTCCTTCAAGGATTTTGGAGCCTCAGCCCAAGTCGCTATCGCATAACGGTTTCCCTCTGAATACATGGCTCCTGGAATGGGGGTGCGTCGGAATGATACGGTACGCCATTGCCCGTCTGCCTTCGCTCCTTTCGGCTCTTTGCCCCGGCCCCAGTCGTTGCCGTTGTAGCTCACGGAAGGAATCATCCAGAAACCGCTGCCTGAATTATGAACGAATCCTGCCTCAAGGCGGACGGAGTCCAGATCTTTCAGAGCCTTGAAAGCCACGGTCGCCTTGAAAGTGGTGGAATCCAGCGCCTCAACTTTTTCCTTGTGCGTGATACCCTCTATCTCAGGAATATCCAATACTCCTACAGGAACGCCGTTTTCTATCAAGGTCAACGCTCCGTTCGAGTTCTCCCATTTGAGATTTCCTGTCTTCCCGCAAGAGGCCATTCCACAAAGCAAGATGACCACGATCGCGACTTTTCCAATTTTTTCAACCAAATCCATAGACAAAAAGTGCTATAACTTGGGTTAAAGATAATCAATTAATCGTCATCGTCATCACTGAAGTCGATGGTCTGGGCCAGCTTCTCGATGTTGAGGCTGCGGGCCGAGGCGTCCATTATATCCTTGTAGACACCACCTTTCTTGTAAAGTTCGTCAGGGGTTCCACTCTGCTCAAGGTGACCCTCCTTCAGGGCGTAAACCATCTCACTGTCAATAATTTGAGATATGGAGTGGGAGATGATGATGACTGTGCGGTCTTTCTTGATCTCATCAATCGCGGATTTGATCTGCTCGGTGGCTATCGCGTCAAGGGAGGCGGTGGGCTCATCCAGGAATATTATAGGAGGGTTCTTAAGGAACATCCTTGCGATGGCGACCCTTTGCTGCTGTCCCCCGGAGAGGTTGGTCGCGGCTGTCTCAAAACCTTTTGGCAAGGCGATAACCTGGTCGTAGAGGCTGGCTTTCCTTGCGGCCTCGCGCACTTCCTCAATTGTCGCCCCGGGATTTCCGTAACGTATATTCTCCTCAATCGTGCCGTCGAAAATGTGGTTCTTCTGAAGCACCAGCCCGATGTTCTCCCTGAGGAATCTGGTGTCCCACTCCTTAAGATCTACCCCGTCCAGGGTTATACTTCCGCAATCCGGCTCGTAAAACTTATCCAACAAGTTGACAATCGTGGATTTCCCGGCTCCACTCAGTCCCACCAAAGCAGTGATTTTACCGCTGTCAACTGTCAAC
>JAFROA010000159.1 GCA_017429885.1 Bacteroidales bacterium
CGAGGAGTCTTGGTCCCGGCGTTGGAGACTTTGACATTGGTGATATCGTCCTGCCACCATGAACCATCAGCATAGGTCTTCTGGGGATCTATCTGTACAAGTTTAGCCCTGTCAGCGATAGATGTGTGCTGGTTGGTCCAAGTGCTGTTCATGTGCACGAGACCATTGTAACCCTGACCCATCATATTATAGTTGAGGACCTTGTTGCCATAGGAACCATTAATGAAGATAGAAAGGTCGAAATTCTTGTAACTGAAGGAGTTGGTCCATCCATAAGTAAACTTGGGAAGAGGAGAACCGATGTTGGTGCGGTCAAGCTCGTTGATGACACCATCACCATTGACATCCTCAAACTTGAGGTCACCAACCCACACGGTGGTGTAACGGTTGAATACTCCGTCAGCAGGATATTTCTCAGCCTTGGGAGACCTCTGGATGTCCTCCAGGGACTCATAAACGCCAAGGACCTTGTAGCCGTAGAAGTTATAGAGGGACTCCCCTATCTCGGTCACAGAGACCACATCGCTCCACTGGCCATAGCCGACGAGGTTGGCGTTGGCGCTACCGTCGAGCGCGACAAGTTTGTTGCGGTTGAAGGAAATCTGGAAGTTGCTGTTCCAGGAGAAATCCTTGGTCTGGATCGGATGGGTGTCCAGAGTGATCTCAAGACCCTTGTTCTCGATGGTACCGTAGTTACCCTTAGGGGCGGCGAGAGCGGAGGAGCCGTTACCCTGGGTACCCATATAAGAAGGAAGAGTCATCGACATGAGCATGTCGGAGGATATCTTCCTGTAAAGGTCGACGGTAAGGTTGATCCTGCTGTCAAGGAAGCTCAAGTCGAAACCGAGGTTTGTCTGGTGCTGCTTCTCCCAGTGGATACCAGTGTTGGAGATGTTTGCGGGGCGTTGGCTGTCACCAAGGCCTGTAGGCATCTTGGACATGCCGGACTCCCAGGCGCCACCACCGATGTTAGCGTTACCTGTCTGTCCCCAACCGATACGGATCTTACCGCTGTTCAGGCCGATAGAGTTGGTGAAATCCTTCAGGAACTCCTCATTGGTGAACCTCCAGCTTCCAGCGAAGGAATGGAAAGGAGCCCAACGGTTATCCGGTCCGAAGTTCGAGGAACCGTCATAACGGAATGTATAAGTGAAGAGGTAGCGGTCGTCATAATTGTAAGTCTCACGGGTGAAGAACGACGCCATGGCCGCGCTTCCGAAACCTGAGTTGACGGTAGGGTTACCTGTAGCGAGTTTGATATTGTGAATATCATCTGAAGGAAGACCGGTGTTATTGGCGCCGAGGTAGTTCCATCTGGACTCCCAAGCTTCCTGGCCAGCCATCGCAGTGACACTATGCTTACCGAAGGAGTTGGAGTAGGTCAGATAGTTCTTGATTGACCAATAGGTACTTCCATTACGCTGTGAACCCATGCTGTTGTTACCCCTCTGCCAGCCTCCGAGATTAACCATCGGCTTGTAGAAGGTGGACTCGGAGTTACTCACATCGAAACCGACCTCGCTTCTGAGCGTGAAGTGCTTGATGGGGGTGAGGTCAGCATAGACATTACCCGTCAGTTTCTGACGCTTCAGGAGGTTTTCATCAAGCATGGCGAGGGCGACAGGGTTGGCCGAGGTGTAACCCTCACGGACAGTTGTCGAATAATTGCCGTCAAGATCATAGACAGGGATGTCAGGGATGGTGGATAATGAATAGAAAATCACACCCTCCTGACCATCTGCCAGCTTGATGTTGTCATTAGTGACAGCGTAAGTGGCGTTAAGTCCGAGTTTGAACCAATCCTTAAGCTGGGCGTCGAGGTTAGAACGGAAAGAGATACGGTCAAAGTTGGATCCGATGATAGTTCCTTGCTGATCCATATAGGATCCAGACACGTAATACTGGACTTTCTCTGTACCACCCTGGGCGCTGATCTGGTGCTGATGCTGCAAAGCGGTGCGGAAGACCTCGTCCTGCCAATTGGTTCCCTTTCCGAGAATTGTCGGATCGGCATACCAAGCATTGTTGTCGACATAACCGAGATCAACCATATCGTTGTAATATTCAGCGAATTCCCTCAGGTTCATCATGTCGATCCTACTGTTCTGGCGGGACACGGCGAACATTCCGTCATAAGAGAATTTCGCATCTCCGGCCTTTCCGTGCTTGGTCGTGATGAGAACGACACCATTAGCGCCTTGCGCACCATAGATAGCGGTCGCGGAAGCATCCTTGAGGATTTCCATCGAGACGATATCGGCAGGGTTGATAGTCGCGAGCGGAGAGATCGTGGAGACCTTACCGTTACCAAGTGTTCCGAGACCGAAGTCCCAACCGGAGTTACCGCCACCCTGAACGATCACACCGTCGATGACGTAAAGAGGCTCAGCATTGGCGTTGACAGTAGCCTGTCCACGAACGCGGATAGAAGATGAGGAACCAGGAGCTCCTGAAGTCTGAACCGCGGAAACTCCAGCGGCACGTCCCTGCAGGGACTGGTCGAGGTTCGTGATGATCGATCCCTTCAGGTCTTCCTCCCTCATTGAGACGGAGGCTCCGGAAAGGTCGCTCCTTTTCATTGTACCGTATCCCACGACAACAACCTCGTCGAGGAACTCGGCATCTTCCTTCAGGAGAACGTCTATGACCGTACGGCCAGAGACCGGAATCTCCTGCGTAGCATACCCGATGGAAGAGAATACCAGTGTAGCTCCTTGCTTCACTGTTATCGAATACTTTCCATCAAGGTCTGTGATGGCACCGTTGCTGGTGCCCTTTTCCATAATACTGGCTCCGATCACACCCTGCCCAGTGTCATCAGTGACGACACCCGAGACCTTGACCTGCGCGGTCAGAGCTGCGGCTGAGGCGAACATAGCCAGCACAAAGGCTAACAGCTTGTGTTTCATTTTTTAGTTAATTAATATGATAGTGATTGTTTTATGATTCCAATCGTGGAGTCCGTCATATAGACACCATTGAGCCCCTGAGCCTCTTGGGCGGGGTCTCCGGTGTAGTCATCTCCCTTATGCCACTGGGGTCCGGAAGGAATAGCGAAACCGCTCCACCCCCAGAAATTACACCCGTCGAGAGTGCCTTTCCTCACAAGGGAGAATATGTGGTCATAGTATTTATCCCGGCAAG
>JAFROA010000160.1 GCA_017429885.1 Bacteroidales bacterium
ACTCACTGTCCCCCCTCTTACAGTGCCGAGGGTGGCATGGTTCGTCCTGGCCGGAGTGCCATACGACGGAGCAGCCTCCGGGCTTAGGCCGTACTCAGCCGCAGCGGAGCGAGGATGGACGCGGCCGGGCCCGGACGGCTGTCCGGCGGAAGTACCACGTCCCCATGAGAAACGATAATGGAGAGCGTCGAATTTGCAATTGTCAATGCAGTTGAAGCAATCCACGCAGCGGCTGTAGTCAATCTTCTTGCCACCGTCGATGTCGATGCACGCCGCCTTGCACTTGTGCTCGCACAGATGACAGCTTTTGCACTTGGAAGCATCGATGACTGGACGGAACATCGCGAAACGGGAGAAGAAACTCAGGGTTGTCCCCACAGGGCAGATCGTGTTGCAATATGTCCTGCCGTTCTTCCATGCCAGTATGACTATAGCCACGAGGGTAGCTATAGCGACAAGGAATGTTGGAAGGCTCTTAAGCCATACCTCCTTGGTGTAGAAGGAATAGCTCTCATGCTTCTCGGCGATCGACGCGAATAAGTTGTTGCCCCACTGCCACACGGGAGCCAGAAGGTTCTGGACTATTCTTCCCCATGCGCTGTATGGTGCCAGTAGGGCGACGAGAGCGTTGACTCCAGCGATCAACGCGACCACGAAAACCACCCAAACTCCATAACGGAGCCATTTCATCTCCTTTGAATATGAATACTTTCCCTTTTTGCCTTTTCGACTGAGATTGGCGACACCGTCCTGGAACACGCCGAGAGGGCATATCACAGAGCAATAAATCCTTCCGAACAGGATGGTCACCAGAAGCAAAGCGATGATAACCACCAGGTTCAGCGCCAAGACCGCCGGCAGGAACTGGATTTTGGCGAGCCAGCCGAGCCAATGGTGAAGCGTCCCTGAGAAATCCAGGAATAGCAATGTGACAGCCACAAGGCACAGAGTCGCCAGAATGACTCTTATTTTCTTAAGCATCTTTTAGATAGATATTTGTTCGTTCTGGACAAATATAATCAAAAATAGCTAATCGGTGATGATGAGTACTAATGATTTATGAGAAAGCTCCAGTTGGACGACGTCCTCTGTGGTCTGATTGAGAGTGGCTGGCCACCAGTTATCGAAAACGACTCCTGAAGTCTGCCACTTGAGCCCTTTGGAAGTGATTTTCAGACTGTTGTCAGGGCTGAAAATGGAAACGCGGCGTCCAGTCCCGAGATAGAGCTCACAACTGTCGGTGACGGCGAAGGCAGTGGAGTAGTCAGAGACCATGTCTATAGTGGGGTATTCCCGGGCATACTCCATCAGCAGCCCCAGATTGCCGACAGTATGATCCTCCCGCTTCCCGGTAGCTGCCAGGATATGGATAGAGTCCACATCAGGGAAGTTGTTCAAAATGAAGTGGAAAGCCTTTGTCTGATCGTTGTCGTCCTGCTCCTCTACCTTGACCAGCCGTTTTGAATATCTTTTCGCGAGCGTAGGGCTCATGGAGTCCATGTCGCCAACCACGGCATCCGGCTCTCTGGTGTTGTCTCCGAATATACTCCTCCGGTGGCGGAGGAACGCCCTGAGGGCATTGCCGTCACAACAGACTAAGACATCCGCTCTGCGGATCAGTTCTCTTGGATATTCCTTCTTCGGAAAATCTCCACCACCTATGATGACCGCTTCGCTCATTGGGCGGGTTTGGTCTTAGCTATCTCGGCCTTTGAGGTGCCGGGCGTGGTGGAATAGGTCTCGGGATCGCGGAAGCCGAGGAGGAAGGCTTCGACACTCATCCTCTTCTTACCGGCCAACTGCACTTCCTTCAGCGATATGGCTCCATCAGCTGTAGTTATCCACAGATACGTCTTCCCGTCGGAGATTATTGTTCCAGGCTCAGCCGCCAAGGAAGGGACGGTGGGTGAAGCCACTGCCACCCTCGGCACGTTAAGAGGGGCAACTGGCTCGGCGGAGAAGATCTTGAGCTGGACAGGGGCGGAGCCTTCTTTGACAAGTTCCGTGAAGGCGGCAGGGTAGGGACTGAGACCACGGATGAGGTTGTGAATCTGCTTTGAAGAATCGTTCCAGTCGATATGGCAAAGCTCCCTGGTGAGTTTCGGGGCAGGTTTCAGGACCTCGGAGCCCTGGATGAAGCTCATTTGCACACTTGTCTCCACATTCTTCTCAATCAACCCCTGAGCGGTCTGTACAACCATCTCGGCACCTATTCCCATGAGCTTGTCATGTATATCCCCGGCTGTGTCATCCTTCCCTATGAGGATGTCTTGGCGAAGAATGATTCCACCCGTGTCTATCTGTTTGTCTATCATGAAGGTTGTCGCTCCGGTCCTGCTCTCACCGTTGATCACGGCCCAGTTGATAGGG
>JAFROA010000161.1 GCA_017429885.1 Bacteroidales bacterium
ACAGAGGCCTCATGGCTCTGAGGATGACTCTCCTGGCCTTATCCACATCCGTCCCGTATGCCACTCCGACAGGCAAGGCGATGTATTCGTAAGAGTCGCTCTTAGTGAGATTCTTGAATGTCTTGGAGAACAAGGTGCTGTTAGGGAAAGCTATGAGACTTCCCTCGATAGCCTTGATGGTTGTAGTCTGGTAACTGATATTGTCCACAGTGCCCCTGATGCCGTCGCACTCTATTGTGTCACCGACCCTCAATCGGCCGGACATAAGCTGGACACCGTAGAAGAAGTTGTTCAGTATATCCTTCATAGCGAAACCTAAACCGGCGGCGAGGCCAGCGGCTATCACCTTCAGTGAGTTGGTGGGGATCTTGAGGATTCCTATAGCGGCGATCACGAAAAAGCCCCATGTCAAAAGCCAGATGACATTGTTGGCAAGAGTCAGATTGACCTCATTGTCACGAAGAAGCCTTGAGCCGGATTTCGACACGGCATCCCTGATTTTCAGGACCCGGTAGAGGGAACATGCGGCATACTCGATGTATCTGAACACGAAGAACAATCCAACCACTATCAGCACTTTATAAAGCGAGAGAGTGATCGCCTTAACATCGAGGAAAGGATAGAATAGGGCCCTGTGGAATATTTCCGTGAGATCGAACACCCTCGAGGCTAAATGAAGGCAGCAAGGGATGGAAGCCAGGATAGCCAAAGGAATCACAACCATATCAAGCAGGTCGTACAGCCAGGTCACCAGGAAAGAGTCTCCCTTGGCGTTGCCGATCTCATATGGATGCTTCATCCTGTAGGCCTTGACACGCTTGGCCACGGACTTGGAACGGTAGAGTCCCACTATTCGTTTGATAGCCAGAATCAACTGAAGGACCGCAAGTTGGAAAATCCACCAGATATAGACCTGAAGCCCCATTAGAGAATAACCCACCAAAGACATGATCAAGGTGACAGTGGTCACGAACAGCGAGACTCCGATAAGGGTATTGTCAGCCTTTGACAGATAAGGCGCGTTCTTTACCATGCTCCCCCACTGCCAGAGAAGGAAGAGCAGCAAAAGAGGAGGGAAAATCAAGATAATCAGGCTGTTGGGGATAAAAATTATCCTGAAGGCTATGACCAGGAGACCTAAAGCCATCACCGGAATATATGCTCGCACTCCCCTGTCGATCTGCTCACCGGAAAGCCTGATGAGCAATGAGATGAGAAGGGCGGCCAGCAGCAGCGAATACTCAAGGAGAAGCGAGGAGGCCATCATGAAGAAATGATTGCCTATCCTCGGGGACAAACGGGCCAGCCCAACCAGGATCACGAAAAGGAAGATTGAAGCAAGAATAATGAATCCTCTCTCACGGCTGGCGAAACCTTCACTTCTGAAAAATCCCACTTTCTTTTTCAAGCCCTTCGTGATAAGCCAGCTCAACAAGGAAGCAAGGGCAAGATAGACTAGTATGATGAATGAGAAGCCGAGGACTATCGGCCCTCTCCACTCACTTTTGACAGTTGTACCGTGGAAATCCTTGGAATACTTGTCTTTGAAGTCTCCTATAGCCCTCAAGGAATATTGGCGGAAATGGGGAAGAACAGTCCAGTAAGCACCATGTCCATCCACGAATATCCTCTTCTGAACCTGTTTGTATCGCTCCTGGGCGTAGTGGTATGCCTCGCTAAGCCGATTATCTGTCTTGTCGTAATACTCCTTGTCCTGCACCATATTCTTCCTGATGTCG
>JAFROA010000015.1 GCA_017429885.1 Bacteroidales bacterium
ATCGGCACCCTTGAGGACGCCATCGCTTACGCCGCCTCTCTTGGCGGAGATCCCGATGTGGCCGCCTGGAATGTGACAGGATATCCCAAACCTCTGAGTGTGATGCAGCAGATCATGACCCAATTGAGAGGCAAGAACCCTGATGCAGAGGAAGTCGTTGAGAATGTTCTGGAAGGCACTCCGATGGAAGGAATAGCCCGTTCATTGCTCCAGTGGCAGAGGACTTGGGCCAAAGGCAATGGCCAGTTGGTCTTCGCCCGCCTGCCTTTCGAGTTCGAGATTAAATAAGACGGATTTTGATAGCGGTTGCCACTCCTTCCGCTGAGGGCACCGCGACAGATTCGTCAATACGATAGCCAATCAAAGCATGGACATGGGAGCCTTCGTCAGCGATGACGAGGGCTTTCTCCTTCTGGAAGGCATCGAATTTAAGGTCATTGAACAAATCGCTCAGTTTCTTGCGGCGACCTTTCATGCCAAGGGGACGCATCCAGTCTCCTGGTTGCCAGAGACGGATAGTCACAGGGAACCGGAGATTTGCCACAGTAGTTCCTAACGGCTGTTTCACTTCCTGAATATCAGCGATTTCCACAACGAACTCAACCCCTTCTATTGAGTATTTCCCTGGTCCGGAGACCACAACTGAACCGCATGAGAGAGACTTCCCACCTTCTCGGGAGACAGCATCAACTGTGATAGACCCACGGGAAGTCCGGGCAAGATGGGTTTGTGAATGGAACTCCCTCCCACTGAAAGTGTTCCCGCTCTTGATCAGCTCAATAATATCGCTGATCACCGACTCGTTGAACCCATACGGCTCCAACAACCTGTACAGCAGGTACTCCCAATGAGGCTCCTCCACCAACGAATCCAACTGGATTGTGTTACCAGACATAACCTCTGGCTTCAGGCTGGAGACAAAATCATCCGCTATTTCCTGAACCTGTGAGAAACGCCTCATATCGGCATTGAGAGAGTCCAGGAAGGATGGATTGACCTTCTCGAAAAGGGGAAATACCTCATTCCGGATGAGATTCCTCTTATATGCTGAATCAGCGTTCGTGCTGTCCTCCCGCCACTCAAGACCTTTTGACAAGGCATATTCCCTAATTTCTTCCCTGGAGAAACCCAACATGGGCCGGATCAAGGAAGCTGATGATCCGGGCAATGGGGACGCCTTCCGCATTCCAAGAACGCCTTTAAGTCCTGTCCCACGTAACAAATTAAGGATCAATGTCTCGGCATTATCATTGGCATTATGTGCCACCGCCAACGCCGTGAAACCTTTCTCCTCACAAAGAGAAGCGAACCATGCGTATCGTAGCTCCCTGGCAGCCATCTCCACACTGATTCCATGAGCTGAGGCATACCCCTCGGTGTCGAAATCCTTCTTAAAGAAGCGGAGACCATGAGCCTCGGCCCATTCCCTGACAAAAGCCTCGTCGGCGTCACTTTCCTCACCTCTTAAGTGGAAATTACAATGAGCCAAAGAGATAGCATACTTGTGCGGAGATTCCAGAAACAGCGCCGCCATAACCATGGAGTCAATCCCTCCGCTCACAGCGAGAAGGACCGCCCCTCCATCACAAGGAAGCGACCCGTCAAGACATCTGTCAAAACGGTCCCGCATATCCCGAGACTATTTCTTGTTCGTGAACGAGTAAGTGAACCCAAACTGCATGAATTCCTTGAGCTGAACAGTCCTGTGGCCGTTAGGGAACTTCTCGTCGATGATGAGGATAGTATCGTCGTAAATAAGGTTCGTGGTCAAGTTCAGTGAGAAGAACTTGCTGAACCTCCACTGGATGGTGTTGTCCCAGTTGACACGGAAATTCTGCGGATTCTTAAGGTAATTGGAGAAGAGGATCAAGTTGCTGTTGACATCGAACTTATTGTTGATCTGGAACTTCACGTTAGTCGTGAGCTGGGCTCCCAAAGCGAATGTCAGAGGCCTGTAGTAATCACCAGTGATGAAATAGACGCCGGCTTCATCCTTCTTGTCCGGATACTGGGCCGCGTCCTCGTACTGGCTCTTCCTGGTCATACCGTAATTCTTCCTGAGCTTCTCGTTGCCCACGATCGTGGTGCTTCCGGTCAAGGGTGCGAAGTTGACTGTCAACCATTTGTTAGGAACCCAAGCGATACCAAGACCCAATGTCATAGTAGCGGGCGAGAAGAACCCGGATTTCAAGATCCTGGCGTCCCTCCATTGCTTCGGCGTCGGCTCCTCGTCAGCCTCAACCGCCGGTGTCGGGTAATTCCATCCGTTGGAGGTCTGGTTCAGGAAAGTGAAATTCGCGGTATAGTTCAACTTCTCCTTGACCTTATATCCCCAAGTACTGGTAAAGAAAGTCCTGTCGACATTCTTTTGGACGATAGGCTTATCCTGGGAGTAGAGGAAACCATAGTCAAATTCCAGATGGTTTTTCCAATACTTCTTACCCCTTTCCCAATTTGCGTCTCCACGGATGATGGAGTTGAGAGTGTAGTTGTTATTTCCTCCAGCGGCCCAGCTTGTGAAACTGGTTTGAGCGAAATTCAGCGTAGTCTTCAGAGTGTTGGTCCAATAAACCGGCTTCGGAGGAGCCACGACCACCTCTGGGGTGTCGGCCAGCGCCTGAGCCGCCTCAGCGGCAGCTGCCTGGGCGTCTTTCTTTGTCTTGTCATCCTGCCCATAAGCCACCATGCTGAATGACATGGCCAAGATAACCAAGGAATATTCAAGAATACGTCTCATAAATCCTTCCTTATATTACTATCAGGTCTAGTAAGAGATGGCGAACACCACCCTTTGCTTCGACGGCTTACCGGAGAAGATGTCCTTCCCCTCCTCCTCACACACGAAGCTGTCCACGGGGATGCACCTGATAGTGGCTTTGGTGGCATCCTTGATCGCTTGTTCGGTCTCGGCGGTCCCGTCCCAATGGCAGAGAAGGAACTTCCCGGTGCCGATCTTCCGCTGGAATTCCTCCCAATCGTCGCATTTCTCAACATTCGAGGCCCTGAAATCAAAGGCCTTTTTGTAGATGCTCGCCTGGATGTCGTCCAGCAGGGAAGCAATCGACTTGTCAAGTCCCTCGAGGGCGACAGTCTGCTTCTCAAGAGTGTCCCTGCGGTGCACCTCGACAGTTCCGTTATCAAGGTCACGAGGTCCCATGGCCAGTCTGACAGGGACGCCCTTCAGCTCCCACTCAGCAAATTTGAAGCCAGGACGCAGATTGTCACGGTCATCGATCTTCACCGTATGTCCCTCAGCCTCAAGGGCCTTCTTCAGTTTGTCCATTTCCTCAAGAATCCTGGTCCTCTCCTCGTCCGCCTTGTAAATGGGCACCATAACTACCTGGATAGGAGCGAGTTTCGGAGGAAGGACAAGACCATTGTCATCACCGTGGGCCATGACAAGGGCTCCCATCAGACGGGTTGAAACACCCCAGGAAGTCGCCCAGACATATTGCATCTGGCCATCCTTGTCGGTGTACTGAACGTCGAAGGACTTAGCGAAGTTCTGACCAAGGAAGTGGGACGTTCCCGCTTGGAGAGCCTTACCATCCTGCATCATTCCCTCAATGGTTAGGGTGTCAAGAGCGCCCGCGAAGCGCTCGTTAGGACTCTTATGCCCGACAATCACCGGCAGGGCCATGTACTCACGCGCGAATTTGGCATAGACACCAACCATTCTCTGAGCCTCCTCAATCGCCTCCTGGGCAGTCGCATGGGCCGTATGTCCCTCTTGCCAGAGGAACTCGGCGGTGCGGAGGAACAGCCTGGTGCGCATCTCCCAACGGACAACATTCGCCCATTGGTTGCACATGATAGGCAGGTCCCTCCAAGACTTGATCCAGTTCTTGTAGGTGCTCCAGATGATAGTCTCGGAAGTGGGTCGCACGATCAGCTCTTCCTCAAGTTTCGCCTCGGGATCGACTACAACGCCTTTCCCGCCAGGGTCGTTCATCAGCCTGTGATGGGTCACCACGGCGCACTCCTTGGCGAATCCGGCGACATGCTCAGCCTCCTTGCTGAAAAAAGACTTGGGTATGAATAGAGGGAAATAGGCGTTGACGGCTCCAGTCTCTTTGAACATGTCATCCAAAGCCCTTTGCATCTTCTCCCAGATAGCGTAGCCATAAGGCTTGATCACCATACATCCCCTGACCGGCGACTGCTCCGCCAAATCAGCCTTCACAACCAGATCATTGTACCACTGAGAATAGTTCTCGGACCTTTTTGTCACTTCCTTTGCCATATCAGAATAATAGTTTGCGGTTCTTGCCGATAATTGTTAATATTGTACAAATTTACATTCGGTACGGATTTTGTTTATTGCAAAACATTAATAAAACAACACCGTCTATAAAACGGTAGCGAAGTTACGAATTAATTGTCAAATTATAGGAGATTCAAAAATGAAAACACGCGTATTGCTTTACTTCTCGGCGCTTCTGGCCCTGGCTTCCTGCGGCTCAGCGGCGCGGTACGCCACTGACACCTCAGGACAGAGGTATCAGGACGGGATCTACTATACATCTGACGCGTCTGCGACAGAAATGGCATCCACGGCCGACCTCCAGGAAGAGACCGACCTGCTGGTCGCGAAGACAAAGAACTCCCCGATCTTCATGAAGAGCGGAGAGAAGGTCGACACCTTGTTCATCCCAAACAACAAGGTGGCGAAAATAGATTTCAACAAGAGTGAAAATACCACCTCCGTCTACCTGTACGACAACAGTTGGGACACCTGGGCCGCTTACCAGCCTTGGTACTCCGCTTCGTGGTACTCCTGGTATCGCCCGTATTATTCCTCAATCTATTGGGGGTACAACCCTTGGTACTATGGAGGATGGTACGACCCGTGGTATTACCGTCCGTTCTACCACTATGGTTGGTATGACCCGTGGTACTATCGTCCTTACTACCACTATGGTTGGTACGGCTGGTATGACCCTTGGTATTACGACCCTTGGTACTATGATCCGTGGTATTATAGCGGTTGGTATGGTCCTTACTATGGCTGGTATGGCGGTTACACCTGGCACCATCAGGGATGGGGTCATGGCCCTCACTGGGGTTTCGGTGGAGGCGACAGGGTTTACAGACCCAGGGTCGCGACGACCGTATCGAACACCAGAGGTGGCATAGGATCTTCATCCAGGTCCGCTGGTGTAAGAAGTTCCTCCATGTCCCGCGCAAGGACTGGAACAGTCAGTACCAGGACTTCCACCGCCACAAGGTCCTCCGGCACCTCCTCAAGCGCGGCGAGATCATCCATCTCGTCAGTCGCCAGGACAGCGAGGCCGAACTCCGGCCAGGCTGTCAGGTCTTCTTCGACAGGCACCCGCGTCAGCGGTGGAACCGTAGCAAGCGGATCCTCCAGGACCACATACGGGACCTCAGGCACCACTTACAGCCGCTCATCTTCCGGTTCGACCACCTATAGCAGACCGTCCACTTCTTCCAGCTCAAGCCGTTCCAGCGGATCCAGCAGCGGAAGCTACAGGTCATCATCCACATCCCGTTCATCCAGCTCCGGCAGCTATTCCAGAAGTTCCTCTTCAGGCAGCTACTCTTCAGGCAGCTACTCTTCAGGGAGCAGTTCCAGAAGCTCAGGTGGATATAGCGGCGGCAGCTCAGGCGGAGGTTACAGCGGAGGAGGAGGTAGCTCTTCAGGCGGTGGCAGAAGCTCAGGCGGAGGCGGAAGGAGATAATCTTCTTACCTCTAAATCAATAACTACTTTTCCCTGATTTAAACTATCAAAATCCTATCAAAATGAAAAAGACATTTATCGCTATAACACTCTTGCTGGCCGCTGTCACAGCGGGAGCACAGACAATGTACGATGGACTGACTTTCAGCCAGAACAACTATTACGGCACAGCCCGCTCCATGGGAATGGGCAACGCCATGACAGCTGTGGGAGGTGATCTCGGTTCCATAGGCATCAATCCCGCCGGATCTGCCGTGTACAACTATTCCCAGTTCACAGTCACCCCCAATGTGACCATAAGCTCCATGAACGCATCCTGGAGCGCCTATCCAGTGAACGGGACAGACACCTACACCGGTCAGATCAACAAGACCCTGTCCAGGTTCACGATGCCTAACATCGGAGCCACGATCAACTTCAACACCGGCAGGAAAAGAGGCCTCAAGGGCGTCACTTATGGTTTTGTCGTCAATAGCGTGAACAACTACACCGGCCAGATGATGACCGGAGGGCAGAATGACAAGACAAGCTATCAAAGCTCCGTCGCTGTCGCGGCTGACGGTTATGACATTGACTTCCTCAATGGATATCTTGACGCTGACGGAAAGTCTATAGATGACTGGCGCCATCCTTACGAGAACTCTGACGACCGGGGATATTACGCTCCTTGGAATGTGATAACCAACGCTCAGGCTGGTTCCATCGCCAACTATGGAGATGTCAACGATCCTGACTATTACTACAGGTATATCGCCGCCACTGAAGGTTTCTCACAGACTCCTGACAAAGACCAGTACGGCAACTATATCTATGACATATTCCTTGGAGGACCTCTCAACCAGTCATTCGGGAAGAAGGTCACCGGAGGAAAGACCGACGCGATCCTCAACTTGGGATTCAATTTCAGTGACAAGTTCTTCCTCGGTTTCAACCTGGGGATCACGAGCCTGAATTATGATTACGACGAGTACTTCAAGGAGGCGGCTGTCGATCCCTCTGATTTCCGCATCGACTACGATGACGCGACTACTTATTTCACCGACTACCGCACACGTTACTCATATTCAGCTGACGGAGCTGGAGTGTATGGCAAAATCGGCTTCATCGCGATTCCCGTCGAGGGATTGAGAATCGGAGCGGCCATCCAGACTCCCACAACCCTGTTCATCGATGAGATCTGGCGTCACTCGACAGACGTGAACTACCAGAACTCTTCCTACAACGGGAACGCCACTTCCCCGGAAGGCAATTTCTCCTATAGGCTCTCGACCCCTTACAGGGCGAACGCAGGTTTGGCATATACCTTCATGGGAATGGGACTCTTGAGCGTCGATTATGAGATGACTGATTACAGCGCGATGAAGTTCAAGGACCGCAATGGCGGATGGAGTGAGACCTTCGATGATGTCAACCGTGACATCGCCAACTGCATGGGCATATCCCACAGCGTCAGGGTCGGCGCCGAGGTCAAGCCTATTCCTGAGTTCGCCGTCAGGGCCGGCTACAACTTCACCACCACACCCGAGTATGACGGGTCTGTGACCCTGAATGACAAGCTCCACATCCTTTCCGTAGGTGTGGGTTACTCCTCAAAGGGATCATTCTTCGCCGACCTGGCAGCCAGGTATTCAGCCTTCTCGGATGAGTACATCTCGCCTTACGCCGACTATCTCAGTGACATCGCTTCCCCGATGATCCTCAACAAGAGGGATCGGTACGACATCACAGCTACTTTCGGCTGGAGGTTTTAAGATAAAGGATTGAATCGGGGCCTTCATTGAACAGAAGGTCCATGATGGAAAGATCTGAAATGAAACCGTGCTTCCGGGCAAAGACCTGGAAGTACGGTTTTTCCAATCCCAAGTCCCTGAGGACAGTATTCGGGCGCTTTGGATGAAGGATCTCGCGGTAGTCCTCGCCATACAGTTCGGATGCGTTAAGGAGATAATCCTCCGTCAACCTGATGTCCGCCGCTATCCCGGTCTTCCTCAAGAAGAAACGGATGATGCTCATGTCCAGCTCGAAAAGAGTCTCCGGATGGGAGTCAAGGATAGCGAACAACTCGTCTTTGTAATAATCGAAATATGCCGAGGATTCATAAGCCGAGGATATTGCCCGCTCAGTCTTCAACACCCAGGGTGTGGAGTAATCAACCTTGATCCTGGTGATAGGGAGCTCATGAGACCCCTCATGGACAATCGGGAAGTTCAGGAAGGCAGGGCCATCAGCGGCCATGATCTCGCACCGGTTCCGCCAGGACTGTTTCTGGTAATTCTCGCAGGCCTCGATATAAACAATGGAAGGAATGGTGTTTTCCGGAGAAAGAACCATTCCTTTAGCTATCAGCGCGAAATAACTGACAGGCGGGAACCAGGCGATGCCAAGGAGCATGGGACGCCTACTCTATCGCTGTCCTGTCGGTAGGGTCGCTGGCGCGGATGATGCCGCGCTTTGAGCTCCTTATGAATTCGAGGATAGTGTCCCTCTCCTCGCTCTGAGGAAACCCGGCCTCGACCTTGGCGCAGCCGTCCGAGATATTCAGACCGGCATAGTAGATCGTGTCGTAGATGTCCTTGATTGAACGGATGGCGTCCGAGGAAAAACCCCTGCGGCGGAGACCGACTATATTCACGCCCACATAACTAAGAGGATCATGCCCGCAAAGAGAGTAAGGAGGGACATCCTTGTTGATCCTGGACATGCCGCCGACCATGGCGTGGCAACCGATTTTGGAGAACTGGTGGGCCTTGGAGCCTCCGCCGATGATTGCCCAGTCATCCACTACCGTCTCGCCGGCGAGACCGTCCAAACAGACAAGGTTGCAATGGTTCCCGATCACGCAGTCGTGTGTGACATGAGAGTAAGACATTATCAATGTGTCGTTTCCGACCTTTGTGACATACTTCCCGCTAGCCTTTGTCCCGCGGTTGATGGTCGCGCACTCCCTGATGGTGACATTATCCCCAATCTCCACCGAAGTGACCTCTCCCTCGAACTTTAAATCCTGAGGGACAGCACCTACGACGGCGCCGGGATAAATCTGGCAATTCTTGCCCATCTTGACATATTGGAATATCGTGGCGTGCGG
>JAFROA010000162.1 GCA_017429885.1 Bacteroidales bacterium
GTTCCTCGAAATCCATTTGGTTGAAAGATTCGATGAAATATCCCCTCTGATCCTCGAAAACCCTAGGCTCCAGGATCAGCACTCCCTCTATCTCTGTCTTTATTACTCTCATTCCCATGCGAGATTCTTCAGATACTGGCCGTATTGGTTCTTGGACATGGTTTCAGCTATCTTCAGGAGAGTATCTGAGTCGATCCACCCGTTTCTGAAGGCTATTTCCTCAAGGCACGCTACCTTGAGGCCCTGTCTCTTCTCAATGGTCTCTATGTAGTTGGAAGCCTCTGTAAGGGACTCGTGAGTGCCGGTGTCGAGCCAGGCGAAACCCTGCCCGAGCTTCTGGACCATGAGTCTTCCAAGGGAGAGGAACTCCTGGTTGACTGACGTGATCTCCAGCTCACCTCTGGCGGAAGGTTTGATGGTCTTGGCAATGCCTACCACCTCATTGGGGTAGAAATACAGGCCAGTGACAGCGTAGTTGCTCTTCGGCTCCTTTGGCTTCTCCTCGATGCTCAGGCAGTTGCCGGCCTCATCAAACTCGGCGACACCGTATCTTTGCGGGTCACTGACCCTGTAGCCGAACACAGTGGCCTTACAATCTTCCTCGGCAGCTGTCACAGCCTTTTTCAGCAGTTCCTGGAAACCGGCTCCGTGGAAGATGTTGTCCCCAAGTACCAGGCAAGCGCAGTCATCTCCGATGAATTCCTCACCGATGATGAATGCCTGGGCGAGGCCGTCAGGTGAGGGCTGCTCAGCGTATTCGAATCTCACTCCGAAATCACATCCGTCTCCTAGGAGCCTTCTGAAAGCCGGAAGGTCCGTGGGGGTGGAAATGATGAGGATATCCCTGATCCCGGCATTCATCAACACCGAGATGGGGTAGTACACCATGGGTTTATCGTAGATCGGAAGCATTTGTTTGCTGACACCCTTTGTTATCGGGTAGAGCCTTGTGCCGCTTCCGCCAGCCAGCACTATTCCTTTCATATTCCTTTGATTCTTTTTATACAATCCACAAGGGAATCTCTCCAATAAGGTATGGCGATCCCAAAGGTTTCCTTGACCTTGGTTTTGTCCAAAACTGAGAACCGTGGCCGCTGTGCTTTGGAAGGGTAATCCTCAGTGTGACACGGGCGTATGTCACAATTGTTGCCTCCGATCTCGCAGATTGCCTTCGCGAAGTCGTACCAGGAGATTGCACCCTCGTTGCTAAAATGATATATTCCGGTGTTGGACAGTTTGTTCTCGCTGATTACTTCAATAATCAGTTCAGCTAAATCCTTAGCATAGGTGGGAGTACCGACTTGGTCGAAAACCACTTTTAGAGAGTCCCTCTCAGCGGTGTGGTTGAGCATCGTTTTCACGAAATTCTTCCCGAAAGGGGAGTAAAGCCATGCGGTGCGGAAGATGATGCTGTCGCATCCTGATTCCAACACCTTTCTCTCTCCAAGCAGTTTTGTGGATCCGTAAACACCGAGCGGGTCGGTGGGCCAATCCTCGCGGCAAGGGATAGTCTTGTCGCCGTGGAACACATAGTCTGTCGAGATATGGATAAGGGCGGCGCCCCTCTCCTTGGCGACATCGGCCAGGATACCAGCCGCAGTGCTGTTAAGGAGCATGGCGGTTGTGGAGTCGTCCTCGGCCTTGTCCACGTTCGTGTACGCCGCGCAGTTGACAATAACGTCGATCCTCTCGGAATCGCAGATGATTCTCACGGCGTCAGCATTGGTGATGTCGAGATAAACTGTCTCGACTCCAGGAACTGAAGTGACGTCTGTGAACACAAATCTGTCGCGGCATTTCGCCGCAGCCTCACGCAGCTCGTTTCCGAGCTGCCCGTTAGCACCCGTGACTAGGACATTCATAATCCCAAAAATAGTCACAAAAATGAAGTCACGCAAAAATTTTAATGTATATTTGTATTTATGAACACAGCCAAACCGTTGATAAACTTGTACACAGACGGCGCCGCGAGCCCCA
>JAFROA010000163.1 GCA_017429885.1 Bacteroidales bacterium
CATTTACATCATATCAGACACGGAAATTTGCAAGTGTCCCATACTTTCCCTTGGCTATCATGAATTTCAAAACCATAAATCCCTGATAAGAAAATAGAATTAATAATATCAGCATCTATTGGGACATATGTGTATTTTGGCTTTATTAATTTCGGTCGAGGATCAACATATGCCGCTAATTCGGACGATACTCTTGAAACACTATAACTTCTCCCTACGATTAGATACTTTGCGGAAGAACTAATAATACTGTTGCCTGAACCTGAAAACTCATTCAAGAACTTACCGATCTTGCCAAGTTTACCGATTTTTTGAGTAACGGTATTTGGTAAAAATGAATGATAATAATAGGCATAAAAATGATTTCCCATATCACTGAATGGACGAATGGATTTTTCATCGTATGACAGGGATTCCAAACTCTTGATAAAATAATCCCCAATTTCTTTGGTGCGATTATTCGCCACTACTTCAACGATCATTTCGACCTCTCCATCTTTTTCATCCAAAACAACAGGATCTTTGACTGTCAATTTATAATCATACATCGAGGGGGCCATCTGGAACAATTCCCTATATAAATTATTAATCGCTACCTGCGATGATTGCCGATTCAACTTAAACAAATTGAAATTAGCCTGAAATGTGGCGCCGGCAAATTCGGCTTCCGACCCATGGCTTTTAGAATAAGCCACCAATTTGCCTATTGATACAACGACCTGTAGGGTTATAACTTTCTCGCCAGATGGTTTTTCCACGTAAGCGATTTCCTGAAATGACTTTATGTTTCCCGAAGATAATGTAGCAATCTCATCTTTTAGAATCTCGTCGTTCAAAATCTCCGTATTCGCTGAGACAAATACGCCATATGTTTGTTCCACAGCACTCCGTAGAGCGTTATTTGTCGCTTCTTCCTTTGTCGCACCTTCTCCTGTGACAACAATGGTCACTTCCTTGGGTTGAGCTACAAGTGTCAATCCCAAACATAAAATTAGTAAAGTGATAATACCTTTTTTCATATTGCTAAATATTGTTATTCGTTTTGAACTTTATCTATCATCTCCATCAGTTCCTTCTGATCCCATGAGTACTCCAACTCCATAGCTTTCTTTCTGGCCTCATCGTATTTCTTATTTTCAATCAGTTCCATAACCTCCTGCCTAATCGTGGAATCAGAAGATGGCTCATCCATATTGCTCAAGACTATCAAAAACAAATACACACATAGAACAAATACGCCAAGAACAATAATCCATCTCAATAGATTGCGCTTCCTCTTTCCGGATTTGGAAATCTTTACTTTAAGCGTCGATTTCTTATCCTCCAGAAAAGAGTATTCTTCAACTTTGGAGAGGACTCCCCTATCGGAATTCGCTTTCAACTTAAGCAATCGGTATGCTTGTTTAGATTTCTCAAGCCATGCTGATGACACAACTTCGTCTTCGAAGCCGTTACTATGTTCAAAACTCGAGAAAGCTTCAACTAACAGATTAACCAAGCCCTCCTCTGTAGCAGGAAGAGAAAATGAGTTAATTATAGCTGCCTTCTTATGAGGATTACGTTCCGCTGCCAACCTGGAATGCAGATTCTGAATGCTGTCTCGAATCTCTCTGCTATTCTCTGTTTCGGAAGAAAGAACATATCCACATTCGGGGCATTTAAGTGTCATCGGGCCAATCATGGCACCACAAGCAGGGCATTTATTTGTCATAAATCTTTAGTAATCAATTATTTCAATATAAGATAGTGATGCGAGCCATCAACTGAGACCGAAAACTCACAGGGAAATATCTGGCCTGGGCGCCAGTGGTTGTCCTCAATCAAACGCTTGATGGTATCTTTTCCCCTCAACGTATTTCCTCTATGATACGTCCGTTCCTGTGCTCTGAATTGGACAGCGTTATACTCCACATAAACATTATTCGTATCATGAGGAATCGGTTTCGAATTATTGATAATCTGGAATGTCTTCCCTCGATTCTCGGCCCGAGGACCATCATAAACCTTCAGGATAACAGATTGCTTTGTATGCTCACTATCAATAGTTCTATTAGTTCTTTTACTTGCCTTGGCTGAGGTTTTATTATTACTCTTGGCATCTTCCCGTCTCAACTTATCCCGCCACCAGACGACCAGCTCCCATTCTGGAAGAGATTGAAAACCATCTTGTTCCGCTTTTGCCTTGATAAAGCCCAAGTGGGTAAGATATTCATTTTCCCATGAATTCACCTTTGTCCAGGCATCATTACAATGAGCATATTTGAGGACAACTCCATCAATCGGGCAGACTGGAGGAGTACTCTCACCTAATTCACCTCGTATCCAAAGATGCTTTAGGCATATTGAAAGACTCTTCTGAGCATGGGCCAACCTGAATTCATTGTCATAACCAGGTGTGCCATTGATAAAACTGCCCGGGAAACTGGAATTCATGTGATCCTTCAGTTCCTGTACATCATTGAAAAAAACTTCTTCAGTTTGACTATGGAGTTTATATTTCCTAGTGAGAGAGGCCAACTTCGATTCCCACTCCCGGCGGATTACCCTGTTATCTTGGCCTGGGGTATATAAATGAGCTCGTTGGTAAGCAGCCATGACACCAAGATACTCAGCACTGCCGCTATTCTGATACTTTCTTCTAAAAGCTTCCTTTATTTTATCGATTCTATTATTCATTACTTAAAGGGTCATATAAGAATTAATGTCTAGAATATTCCCTCACCATCCTCCCCAACCCTTTGACAGTGATTCCAGGATGCTCGCCTTGGAGCTCCTTTACCGCAGCCTTGAACAACTCTTTGACAATCGTATCTGAGACACGGTCTTCGCCCAGCGCCTCGCTGGTGAAAGTGATGATGGAAGCGTCGACCTTGACCTCAGTGGTCTTGCCGGCAATCATATAGAAATAATCGACCGGATAGTTTTTCTTCCGAGCGAAAAGAGAGCGAAGGGTTCTTTCCAGATCGCCGTCCTTCCAATGATTATGAAAGTCCTGATAAGTCTGAACTTCATACAATTCCAAGATATCCAGCCACTTCAAGAAGGCTTCCGTCTTTTGGACGCCAGCTTTGGAACTGGTCTGCCCGCTCGTGGATATCTTGTCTGCTAATTCTTTAAGTGAAAGACCTCCAACTATTTCCATAACTTGACGAACAGTCAGCTGCCCCTCTTTCGAAGGCACCTTACCAGAATCTTTCGCAAGACATGGTATACCGAATACCTTGCAAAACCGCTCGATCGTGCGAGTGGAACCATTCTGTCTCGCCCCTGCCTTGAACACTGCATCCAAAGCGCAGAGCGGGAGACATGAATAATACTTCATGTCCTCGATGCTGAAGTCTAGATGGTCTAGGCAGTAATCGACAACTCTTTCAAGTTGATTCTCAAATAGTCCGTGGTCCATATAACAATAATTGTTATCAGACAAATATATCCGCCTATACTATATCCGTCAAGTTCACATTGGTTCAAATCACAATGGATATGTTGACAGGCGTCAAAACGCATATAAAAATGACGCCGAGAGCATCAAAATCGATGGCTCGGCGTCATTCAAAGGGGCGAAACGCTGCCGGACCTACAGGAAAGTCACTTGGTATCGAAAAACTTGAGATGTCCTGCCGGTTTCCGCCAAAGTGGCGCACGGCAGGTAGTCTTCAGTCGGCACCTAACGCACTATCTTGTGCGCCATGCCCCGATCTCGGCACATGGAGCACAACGACTGGCCGCAGAACAAGCCACAAGACATGCCTCCGTGCGCCACTTTGGCGGAAAGATATCAAGGACTTCCGAATAGCCCCACGAAGATCATTCCCAGGGAAACATCTCGTGATTGGCGTCCATGTCCTTCCCGAGTTTCCAGAAGATGGAATCCAGTACCTTCATATAGCCCATTCCGGAACATCCGTGACGGGATCGGAAGGCTTCGATGACCGGGTGGTTCTCAAGAGAGCGGTAAGTGTCGGCTATATCTCTGTATACTGACTCCTTATGATCCAGCCCTGTCTCCTCCGGAGTAAATGGCTTCTGGAACACCACCCCGACATACTTATCGTAAATCGGATACTCGTTGTCCGAGAGAAGGTTCAGCATCTTTGTGACAAAGGAGAAGTTGCTCTTCCCCATAGCTGGTTGTAATTCCTCAGTGACAACTCTCGGATCCAGGCGGTCGGAGCTACCTCTTAGTGACTCCATCTTCGAAAAGAAGGCTGCTTTTGCCTCGGATGGGACTATCCCCATACCATAGAATGAAGAGAAACTCCACTGAAACAATAAGTTAGAACGGACATCACCTTTCCTGAACTCCTCTTTCAAGAAAGTGTAAACGGCGGAATTGACCGCAAATGCGTTATTTTCCAACAAGTAAGGAAATTGGTTGAGGGAATAATCCAACAACCGGATAGCATCATTATTTATCATAAAGGGAAATAGTTTGATGACAATTATACGCCAAAA
>JAFROA010000164.1 GCA_017429885.1 Bacteroidales bacterium
TAGAGAATGAGAGGGTGCGGGTATATCAGCTCCGCAACTCGATGAAGAGTTTCGAGGCGGACGCCGCCAAGCATGGGTTCGTGCGCTGCCACAGGTCATATTACGTCAACCCCCGGCACGTCAAATTGCTGAGCCGGGGGAAGGACGGAATAATCTACACTGAGTTCATCAGGGAGGGCGTGGGACGCATCCCCGTCAGCAAGCAATATTACCAGAAGCTCGCTGACATGCTTTAATATTCAAATCCGAAATACTCGCCCTTGCGGTCGGTCGGCACGCCTGACTTCATCCAGGCGGGCATTGGCTCTCCCTTAAGGTAGTGGTCAAAGAACTGCGAGAGCCTCTTGGAGAGGTCCTTGCAGTTGCGCCTCTCAACCAGATTGTGGGCCTCGTCGTTATATTCAAGGAGCCAGCCAGGCTTCCCGAGACGCCTCAAGTCGGAGAAATATTCGATGCCCTGGTACCACGGCACGGCCCCGTCGTTGTCGTTGTGCATGATCAGGAGCGGTGTCTGAACCTTGTCGGCGTGGAATATGGGGGAATTCTCGATGTAGAGGTCGAGGCCGCCCTCGTCCCAGAGGGTCTTGCCGATGCGGCTCTGGCCATGCTCATATTGCCCAGCCCTGGTCATGCCTGATTCCCAACGGATTCCGCCGTAAGCTGAGGTCATATTGCCGACCGGCGCTCCGGCTCCGGCGGCGGCGAACATATTCGTCCGTGTCACTAGCCAGGCTGTCTGGTAACCGCCCCAGCTCTGGCCCTGGATCGCCATTTTGGTCTTGTCGGCGAAAGGATATTTCTCGCAAAGTGCCTCAGCTCCCGAGCAGATGCAGTTGTAGGAGCTCTCGCCAGGGTGGCCGTCCTTGTAGACGATGTCCGGGACGAATACCACGTAACCTCTTGAGGTATAGAAGCTTAAGTTGACCGTCGAACGGCTTGGCGCAGGGGACCAGAAGTTATAGAGCTGGTCGGAATATTTCTCATAGAAATAGATCATCACCGGGAGTTTCTCGCCTGGCTTGATTCCTTCTGGAATGAATACGAGTCCTTTAAGAGGCGTGCCGTCGTAGGCTTTCCACTCGAAGAGCTCAGCTTCGCCCCAGCGATAGTCCTTCATCTGGGGATTGATGGCGGTGAGCTTGGTACTCGTGGCGAAGAAATCGGAGGTCGTGTAGAGGTCGAACGGGTTGCGGAAGTTGCCCTTCAAGTAAGCTATCGTACCGTCCGGAGACATACGGGGGTTCTGGAACGTGAAAGTGTCGGTGAACCACTTCAGTGTCTTGGCTGGTTTGGCGAGGCTCAGGCGGCCATAGCCGTTCTTTTTGTCATCCTCATTAAGGACGCTCAGGAAGAGTTCCTCCTTGGGATTCCAAGTGATGGATACGCCGCTCCTGCGCTCGTTGTCGGTGCGGGTGTCCCTGCGGAAATCCATGACCCTGAAGCGGTTGTGTGTCTGGCGACCGGTGCCGCCGGTGAGGTTCTCCGCCTTCGACCCATCGGGTGCGAACTTCCAGACATCATAGCGGTCTACGATCAGCACGGCGTTGTCTCCTTCAAGCCACTTGGGCATGCCCTCGTACGGCCCGGGATAGAGGGTCGGGTGGTCGTCTTCCTCGTTATGGAAGGCGACGCCGGTCTTGCCGGTAAGGTTGGCTTCCACACCTGTGGCGATGTCGCGGGTCTTCCACGCGCGCTCGGTCGGGTCGAACCAAATCAGGTATTTCCCTTCTGGAGAAATGTCGAACCTGCTGGCGTTGAAGTTCTTAGCTAAGGTCTTGCGGCTTCCGTCATTAAGGTTCACGAGGTAGTAGTCGCTGAAACTGCCATCCTTCCAGACGGACTCACGGACATATTCAGAATTGTCCCTGGATATCGCCCAGCCGGTCTTTCCTCCAGCGATCGGGCGGACGCTGTCGAAGAAGGAGGTGGTCAGGGGAATGATTTGAGCGCCAGCGACGGATCCTAGGTTGATCACCGCGGCATAGGTCTTCCGGAGCGTACCGTCCAGCCGTTTTTTCTGCTGCGGGGGTGTCAGCGGGGCGTCCCAGTTCCAGATGTCGAGGCGTGCTGTCTCGAAGTCCACAATGGTCGTGTCCTTAGGCGGCCTGATGGGGGCGATGCCTGTCATAATCCGTTGACCATCAGGGGTGAAGTACATGTCGCTATTCTCCGTGAGGGTCCATCCGTCAGTGCCTTGAACCTTGGTGCCCTGGGGGATGAGCTCTGTGACGGTCCACTTGTCATGGCCGGCTTGGTTGAGATCCCCGGTCAAGCCGGGGATGACTGTCCCGTCATGGCCGGCTACCTTGCCGTCATGGCCGGCTTGACCGGCCATCCCTCTCGCGGCCAGGAACATCGCGCACCGCTTGCTGCCGGTCTTGTTGGAGTCGGTCGTCGCGGTGAAAGCGAGCTGCTTGGCAGCGTCATCGAAAGCAGGGTGGAAATATTCCTGGGCCCCGCTCTTGAGGGTGTCGAGGACGAGGTTACCAGCACCGGGATAGCTCGCCAGTATCATCGCCGTCGCGCTCAGGCTGTCCTTCTTGTCCTTCTTCGAGGTCAGCGCCAGGAGCGTACCGTCGTTGTTGAAGGTATATTTATCAATGTGCTTCAGGGTGTCGGCCTGCCATGTTCCGGGCCTAAGAAGTATAAGGCCGGAGGCTGCGCCGCCAGGTCTTACTGCACCCTTTTTGTCATGGCCGACCTGATCGGCCATCTTCCCCTTTGGTGCGACCGAAGAAACGGCTTTCCATGAGGATTTATATGCGATGAAAGGCATACCCAACTTCCCGGTGGAATAAGATTCCATTGATGGGAACTTCTTGATTTCCATTGTGGTGAGATTGACTACCGCAAGCGTGTCTTTAGCCATCTCATCCTTCTTTTTCTTGGCGATCCGCTCCTGTCTTGTCTTGGCGAATTCCGGCTTGATCCGGCAGACAAGCCACTGTCCGTCGGGGGATAGGGTCGGCTGGTAGCCACGTGGAATGGCGAGTTGCCCTGAGGCCGTTTTCTTACCGGCTTTCGAGCCTTTGGACGCCTTTCCGGAAGACAGTTTCCTGGCATATAAAGTCCCGTCTCCCTCCTGAGGGTTGACAGACCAGACCATCGCGGATCCGTCGTCGCTGAGTGTCAGTCCCGACACGCTCTGCCAGGAGTCGTAAACATCATGATCCAGAGGCTTTTTTTGGGCCTGGGCCTCTTTCGGTGCAAGACTGAGCGCCATAGCGAGCGCCGCGGCCATCGTGAGTTTAATGATTCGCATATCTTACGTTTTAGAGTATTCGGATAATAGCATTCCAAATATAGCGAAATAATTTCAACCTTGCGGAGTGTTTGAAAAGGATGAATAATGATGCAAAATGGAAAAATTGAATGAATTTTATTTCAAAGTGGGCTGGGGGATACTTATTTAATATTTTTTATGCAAAAAAATGAGTAATTTTGTAGACTTTAAGGTTAGGTAACCGCTCTTGGATTGGAGTGGCCCTTGATCAGGAGGGAAAATTCTGACTACCGGTTCTCACCCTTGCTTCTGGGCAGGGGAGAGAAGGTGTTGTTTCTCAATCTGATACAGGGCTACAAGACGGAAGTGAATATGCCTGAAAAGGAAACGAATAAGGCCAACTGGTACCCGGCGAGGGTGCTATACGGGAAGACTGGGGCTGTTAAGAAGACCCTGGACGAGGAAGACATCGAGTATTACTACCCGATGCGCCTGGTCGAGAAAGAGGTCGGCGGCTTGCTGAAATATGTCGAGGAGCCCCTGGTCAGATCCCTGATATTCATAAACACCACGCCGTCTGGCTTGCAGAGGGTGAAGACCCGGTACAGCGCATCCTTGATCCCGTATTATGGGAAGGTCGGCGAGAGCTCCCTGAAGGCGCCCGTGACAGTGCCGGACGACCAGATGGAGCGGTTCATCAAGCTCTGTGAGATGAAAGAGGCCGGTCTTGAATATCTCGGCGAGGACGAACCGAAGTACCACCTGGGCGATAAGGTGCGTGTGACCGAGGGAATATTCAAGGGCTTCGAGGGGCACATCAAGCGCATCCGCCACGACCGGAAGCTGATTGTGACGATCGAGGGAGTGGCGGCCTTCGCGACTCGGTTCATCCCGCCGGCGATGTTGGAGAAAATCTGATAATAATAATAAACAATACAATGAAAATGAAGAAATTACTACTAATTGCGGTTGGTGCGGCGCTGATGCTGGCGTCGTGCTCTACACCGAAAAACATCGCCTATTTCCAGGACACGGAGGAGGCTGAGGGGGCGCAGATAGTGCCGGTGAAGAACATCACCCTGAGGCCGGGAGACATGATCTCGATCATTGTGAATGCGAAGACGCCAGAACTAACCGCCTTGTTCAATTTGCCTTATACATCGCAGCGTATTGGACAGAATAATAATGCCTCTATCTCAGGAACATCAACCTCTTCAATCTCTGGTTATACGATCGGGGATGATGGCGCGATAGATTTCCCTACACTTGGACGCATCAAAGTAGCCGGTTTAACTAAGCAGCAAATAGCCAAGACCATTAAAGATGAGCTTAGGAACCAGGGCCAGGTTAATGATGCGGTTGTGACCGTTGAGTTCATGAATCTTACCTATGAGGTTTTGGGCGAGGTTGGAAGACCGGGACGTTACCCGATTGGGAAAGACGGGCTGACCATTATCGATGCCATTGCTACCGCTGGTGATCTTGGAATTCAAGGCAACAGGGAGAATGTCAAGGTTTTGAGAAATGAGAATGGCTTTCAAAAAACATATGAGCTGGATCTCTGTTCCACAAGTAGCCTGATCAATTCTCCTGCATACTTCCTTCAGCAGGATGACGTTATCTATGTGGAGCCCAATGACTACCGTAAGCGTCAGACCAAGGTCAACGGTAACAAT
>JAFROA010000165.1 GCA_017429885.1 Bacteroidales bacterium
TCATCGGTGCAAAGGTAGAGGTTGTCGCATGCGCTTCCCAGCTCTTCCGTGTAGATCAAAAGGTCCTTGGTGCGGGCTCCGATTATGACATCAACGGCGATGCCCCTGTCGTGCAGCCACTTGGCTTGGGGATATACCGGAGCGGTGCCGAGACCTCCGGCTATGAATATGTATTTCTGGCCTTTCAGCTGCTCCTCACTCATTCCCATGAAGGCTGAGGGGTTGCCGAGCGGGCCGACCACGTCGCGGAAGAATTCTCCTTCCTCTTTGGCGATTATCGCCGCGGAAGATGCTCCAATGAGCTGGGTGACGATGGTCACTGTCCCTTCCTCCCTGTCGTAGTCACTGATTGTCAATGGAATTCTCTCGCCCTCCTCATTCGCGAGGACGATCAGGAACTGCCCGGGTTTAGCCGCCTTGGCAATTCTTGGCGCTGACACGACCATCTTGCAGATATTGGGTGTCAGCATCTCTCTTTTCAGGATTTTGAACATGGTTTGGTTAATCCTTTACGTTCTGAATTGGTTGTTAGTCACATAAAAGTAGGCACAAAAATAACGAATTCCATATTAATAATCAAATGTGTTATATTTGTAAAGGAAGACGACGGTTTATGAACAAAATCTTTACTAAAACGATCTTTGGACAGCTGCTGGTATTATTATTCCCACTAATATCCATAAGCTGCGATGACGCTTTGAATGCCCCTACTACAATCAGTCTTCAGAGCCGCTCCTACAGTTTCAATGAGAGCTTTCCTCCAGCGGGTGTATTGGCTGGGGATGATAGCGAAGGATCCTTGGAGTTTGCTTCCGGCGCCATCAAGAGCCTAACGGTAAAGATGTCTGTCTCTTTGGAGGTTCCAGTTGAGGAAGTCTCACTTCTGGACATTCCCGGAGTCTTAAAGGTCAGTACACGGAATCAAGATCCAGCGGTTTGGGGACCTCAGAACTATCCATCTTTCCCCATGCCTGACGGAACTGTACCCGTGCTGGAGGCTGCGCTCACACTTTATTCAGATATTGGCGCAGGCGAGGTGAGGGACTTGGTTGTAGGGATTCCGGTAGCTATCCTGGATGAACCTTCCGGGAAGCATGATGTGGTTCTTGACTTCACCGGAGTGAGATGGTCCATGTTTGTTGATGGCACTCTGTATGACAATGATTTCGCCATAGGCTATCCTGTCCACGAAAAGAACCTTTCTTGGAATATCGACCCTTCTGTCGTTGACAAAGCTTCCCTCTGGGTCCCAGGGCTGGAAGCTGTCCAGGAGAATGGGGCCGTAGACCACGACCGGCTGGCGGCATCGAGCGCAACTGGGATCCAATACTGGACACCTCCATACCACAATGCCTGGGTGGGAGATGTCGCGGCAATCCAATATCACGGCCTCTACCACTTGTTTTATCTATTTGACCGGAGGGGGCACGGCAGTAAGTTCGGAAAGGGAGGACACTATTTCGAGCATCTCTCCACAGTAGACTTCAAGGACTGGACAGAGCAAGTGGCAGTAGCTCCTTTAGAGGAACAGTGGGAGACTTTCGGAACCGGGACTCCCTTTGTTTTGCATGATAGTTTATTCTTAAGCTACGGTCTTCACACAACCAGGATTTATCCTCGTGAAAAAACCTCCCTTCCGGAACAGTGGGATTATCTCAACAGGAATGGGAAGACCGGCTTCTTCAGCTTCAGCGATCCTGAGGGCAAGGTTCCTGACGGGACTTCATGGTCTGTCTGCATGGACGGGGTGGCCAGGTTTGAACGGTCTCGGAAGATAGCCCATCCTTGTGAGAATCCCAGCATATTCACTGACGAA
>JAFROA010000166.1 GCA_017429885.1 Bacteroidales bacterium
GGTCTCGATAGGCTACGACTGGTTGCACGAGGTCATGAGTGAGGCCGAAAGGGCAGAGATTCGTGAATCTATCCTGAGCAAAGGATTACGCACATCGGAAGGACAATGGTTCTTCACTTCCAACAACAATTGGAATCAAGTCTGCAACGCCGGAATGGTCTACGGCGCCCTGGCGATATACGAGGACATCCCGGAAGAGGCCAAGGCGATGATATCCAAATGCCTGGATTCCAATCCCATAAGCTTAGCCAGCTACTCTGAGGAAGGCTGCTATCCCGAGGGTTACGGCTACTGGGCATACGGCACATCTTTCCAGGTCATGTTGATCTCGGCTCTTGAGAGCGCCTTCGGCAGCGACCTCGGGCTCATGGACGGACAAGAGAGATTTTATAATTCCTCTCGGTTCATCAGTATGATGAGCACCCCCATGCACAATGTTTTCAGCTATTTCGACGGCGGAAGAAGACAGAATTTCCAGCACATCCAGGCTTGGATGGCGACAAAGACAAAAGACCTTTCCGTTTTATACCCCGAGCTCACTTTCCACTCTGACCGGGGGCTCATCATGCACGACGAGGATAGGCTGTTCCCCATGTTCCTGATCGCCGGACGCTTGATAGATTTCGATGCGATTCCGAAGCCTGAGGACAATTTCTACATTTGCTCAGGACTTGAGCCCATGTTCATCTACAGGAGCGGATGGGACAACAAGAACGACACTTATCTGGCCGTCAAAGGTGGTCGAGCGGCAGACAATCACGGTCATATCGACACCGGGTCATTCTTTTTTGAAAGCGATGGGGTGAGCTGGGCGATCGATCTCGGCAGCCAGAATTACAACTCGCTTGAGACTCGGGGAGTCAACCTGTGGGCGATGGATCAGGAAAGCCAGCGCTGGGATGTTTTCAGGATTGGGGCGGAGTCACATAACATCCTGACCATCAAAGGCAAGAGACCCATCGTAGATGTCCGGATTCCAATTCGAGATGTTTGGGAGAAGAAGTCCAAGAAAGGCTGCGGCCTCCCTATGACCACTTTCTACGGAGGCGACCTGGACTCCTGTTACAGAAAGGTCTATCTTGACAAGAAAGACAATCTCCATGTCGAGGATTTCTTCATCGGTGGCGAGACCAAGCAGAACCTTTTCTGGACCATGTGCACCGAGACTGAGGCGCGGATTCTCGGACCTGCGGCGATAGAACTGAAAAAAGATGGTAAGACCAGGATATTGAGATTATCCACAAAGCATTACGCAAGCCCCCGAATATGGCCCACGACTCCACGGCACGACTATGACGCCGACAATCCCGGCACCTGCCTCGTAGGCTTTGAGATCAAGAACGTCCAGCCCCACGAGAAAGTCTCCATTAAGGTGACATTATAACATCCCCGAATCTTCGAAGAGCCGGCGGTAAACGTCGGCTTTTTTCTGTATCGGGAGGGGGTATGCCCGGGAGGTGGAGGGCATGCGATAAAGACGCATATTCCTTCCCTCAAAACTAAACTCTGAATAATCTCCTACAGCCGGAGCCTCTGTCCCGAAAGCCTCGCAAAGTGTTTGGGCCGCCTTTTCTCCGGTGACCACAACCGCCTCACAGAGCGGTATTCACGCAGAAGTGCAGGAATGTCAGTAGGTTCCACAACTTCCAGAAACTTGTCGGAAGCGTTGTCCTTGAGCCGGCGCACAGCTGTGGCGGTATCGAACATCGCTATTCCCTTATCTGAGCAGAACTCCTTGATCTCCTGGATCTTGAAC
>JAFROA010000167.1 GCA_017429885.1 Bacteroidales bacterium
TGCCCCTCGTAGTCTTCCAAGTATACTAAGCGGAAGGGATGCAGACCTTTCCGAAGAGCGATCTGTCCTGTTGCGGTATAGTCAGAATGGGAACCATCGTTATTGACCGCAAGACGGCCATCGATCTCCAGGATACTCCCATCGTCACTCCTTAACGCGAACTCCCAAAGCCCTTCCTCAGGAACGTCAATATATCCTGTGAACACATAGCCGAAATGATCAGCGTCAGGAGCTCCGGCAATGGACGGGGTGGGCATGGTTCCTCTGGACACGACTGGTGAGGCAAGCACATCGGCGGCTTTCTTAAACTCGCCGAGATGGTAGGTGTAGCGGCATCCTGGATTGGTGGAAGAGACTTTCTTCGCTGGAATATATTCAATCGGGAAAGCATGTACCCTCATGATCGGGCTGGACTCATAGCCGCTCCTGAACGCCCGCATTGATATCAAGCACTCCCTATCAATCAGGAAAGGCCGTTCGTAGAGTGCGGATGACTCTGTAGGCTCGCTACCGTCAAGGGTGTACCTGATCACAGCGCCTTCCGTCTTGTCGTGAGCCTCGACGGTGAAAGACTTGTCGAAGAAGCGCGGGTCGCCGGAGATGTATGGAGTCGATAGGAGATTGCCGGCCGAAATGGAATACGGCTTCCGCAGATAATCCCGATCGTGACAAGGCTCCTTGCAGAGTTTGAAGGATAGTTCCCCGCCGCCCAGTAATTGGTCGTAAGTAATGAACTGCGCATCAATCGGCACGCCGTTCAGTGACACTTCCCTGATGTAAGAATACTCCGGATGGTCAGCGCTGATTGTCAACGAGTTCCCATTCCCAAAGGCGACCGTGGCTTTCGGAAATACCGGAGCAGAGAAGACGAACTCACCCGTACCCGGACAAAGTGGATAGAAACCGAGTGCGGCAAACACATACCAGGCGCTCATCTGGCCGCAATCCTCGTTGCCGCAAAGCCCGTCAGGCCCAGTAGAGTACAGATTATCAACTATTTCCCTGACATAGCGCTGAGTGGAAGATGGATCGTCTAGAGCCGTGTACAGCCAAGCGGTGGCGTGGCTTGGCTCATTGCCGTGGGCATATTTCCCGATACGCCCTGTCACGAACCACTCGGCGTGGTCATCAAGACTCTCGTAACCCTCAGAGAACAATGAATCCAGGGATGCCTTGGCGGCCTCCTCGCCTCCCATCATAGCCGCGAAACCAGCCACATCATGTATGATGAAATGGCGGTACTGCCAAGCGGTGGCCTCAGTGTAGTCTCGGGAGGACTCCCTTCCAGTTCCGTCGGGAGTGAACGGCGCCCTCCAGTTGCCATCAGAGTCCTTCCCACGGAAGAATCCCGTGGAAGTGTCCAGGATATTCCTGTAGCGAAGTGCCCTGGCGTCATATTCAGCGGCTATGTCCTTATGTCCGAGCGACTCCGCCATACGGGCTATGCACCAATCGTCGTAGGCATATCCAAGAGTCATTGAGACCGATTGAGGGGTGAAGTCGCAAGGAATATAGCCATATTCATTGTACCAATCCGTGGCGGGATAGGAGTTGGAAGACTCGATCATCGCCTCCAAGGCCTTCTCGCCGTCGAAACCCCTTATCCCCCGAAGCCAGGCGTCGGCTATCACAGAGACAGCGTGGTATCCAATCATACAGTCCACCTCGTCTCCCCAAAGCGGCCACAAAGGCAGCTGGCCGTTCAGGTTATACATATCCAACATACTGAATACCATTCCGTTAACAAGATCCGGTTCCAGCAAGGTCATAAGAGGATTCCACGAACGGAAAGTGTCCCAGAGGGAAAGAGGGAAATAGAATCCCATTCCATCAGGAGCCTTCTTGACTTCCCCGAGATGGTTTTTATAACGGCCATCAAGGTCGGCCATCTGGTTGGGCACGACAAGACTGTGGTAAAGGGCGGTATAAAACACCTCACGGCGTTCCTTGCCGCCTCCTTCCACAGCGACTCTGCCCAGACTTGAATTCCAATCGGCTTGGGAAGCTTTCAGCACGCTGTCAAAGTCGGCCTCCGGAGCCTCTGCAAGACGGTTATTCTCAGCACCTTCCTCATCAACAGAGGAGAGGCCGACACTGATTGTGAGCTGCTTTGTGTCTTCCGGGAAAGTAAGCAGATAACGGTCGTGCCCATCTGTGGCGCAGTCCGTGAATGGGACAGAAAAGAGCGCCGAGAAATACACCCAACGGTCAGGAGCCCAGCCGGTGACGTGACGGCCGCCAACTATACGGTTGTCCGAGACTGCCTGCAAGGTCATACCATCAGCCTTCGCATAAGCAAGAGTGTGTGCCATATCCACAAGAATCCTCCTCTCCTCTTTCCCGGTGAAAGTGTAACGGTGACAGCCTGTATGAGACAAGGCTGTCATCTCAGCTACTATGCCGAGCGAGGGGAATTTCACCCGGTAATATCCGGCACTCGCCTCCTCGTCTTTATGGGAGAAAGGAAGTGGCTTTACATCGAAACCATCCTCATTCTTAGGAACTTCCCCGATAATCGGCACAAAGAGGAAGTCTCCGAGATCTCCCTGACCGGTGCCACTCAGGTGAGTATGGGAGAAACCGAGAATCAGGCTGTCTTTATCGCGATAACCAGCCACCCCCCCGTCCACAGTGTCAGGTCCCAGCTGAACCAGACCAAACGGCGCCGCGGCTGCAGGGCTGGTATGGCCGTCCAAGGCAGTCCCGATGAAAGGGTTGACTTCACCGCCGGGAGTATTATCTATACACGACACCGCTAAAAGAGCGGAAGCAAATAATAACAGGTGTCTAATCTTTATGGTCATAAACTTTACCGCTATAAACTTTTGAAAAGAACATTCAAATCAAGTGAAAAGAAATCCTCCAAAGGAAGCCCCTCTGGACCTACTATCAGTGATGAAGTAACTCTATCTGAATACAGTTCTTTAAACTTCTCGAAACCAGAAGTATCTTCCGCCCTGCTACTTTTAACTTCAATTGCCACAAGAGACTGACCCTTCTTGAGGACATAGTCACATTCTTGCTTTTTGTCATTCCTCCAGTACAAAAGCTCAAAACCGTCCAATACTGAACGATTAGCCAGATGCGCTCCAACCGCAGACTCCACTTGATGTCCCCACTCCGTAGGGTTTGAGCGAGCCTCATCGAAAGAGAACAGACCATAACGGTTCCGAAATCCGCTATTATACCCATGCATCTTTGGAACTGACTGTTTCTCTTTAATTTCCGAGGGTGAAAACTTCTGCAGAGGGCAAACTGTCATTGTCTTGTTCAAAATGTCAAGATATGTTTTAATAGTCGGGACTGTCCCGCTATTCATCGTTCCTTGCATCTTGGTCAA
>JAFROA010000168.1 GCA_017429885.1 Bacteroidales bacterium
CCTGAGTATTGTCTGGACCAATCCAAGAAGACGCGTCACCGTTCTTCAGCACAAATCCGGCATTCTCAACGGCAGTGGTGAGAGTGAGGGTATACTCTGTGTCGGAGACCTTCTCGAAAGGAAGCTCGCCCCAGGCATCGCTCTCGCTCTGGCCGTGATAGTACCAGTCGGCGCGGACGCTGACCTCAACCTTGATGGTCTTGGCGGCGTAGTCGAAAGTGATATCATAATTGCCGTCCTCAGCGATCCTGATATTCTTGGAACCAGCCTCGAAGGCGGTACCAAGTTCGGGAGCATAGACGCCGTAAACATTCGCGGGATCGATTGTGCTCTGGGCGTTCTCCTCAGGACCACCCAGATCACCGCCCCAATCGTGGTCGTGGCGGATCTTGAACTCGTCACCAGCGGCGAAAGCCTGGTTCCTGAGGACCCAGATGTCACCTTCAGTGTTGGTCATGTCGAAATCGGTGTCCCAACTGGTCTCACCGACATGTCCGATCACTGACCAGACCTTGGGTTTGTCATCTTCAGGAGTGTCAGAACCACCCTCACCCACGAGCGGGCTGAAGCCGCCGAGGGTCGGAGTGATCTTGAACAGGCCAGCGGTCGGGTTGAATAGGATGTCATAGACACCGGCCTCAGCGACAGCGATGTCCTTGCCCTTCTCGGCGCCGGTGATCTCCTCGTCGATAGCGGCGACATATTTATCATCACCAGGACCGCCGAAATCACCCTCATTCCATGTGCCGGGAGTACGGAACTTGAAGGCGTCCTCAGTAGTAAGCTCAACGCCCTCAGCGACATGCCACTCACCGTCTGTGATCATGGAGATATCCTTGTCCCAGTTTAGACCTCGGCTCTTGATGGCACCGGTAATACCCCAGCCACTCTTCTGGTCGTAACCAGGATAAGTCTGATAAGCCTCTGTGATAGTGATGGTTCCATCATTGGAATCATAGAGGATATCATAGGCTCCATCGGCAGGTACAGACATATCCTGTCCCTTGGCTGTGGCTTCAAAGGCAGATCCAACCTCGATGACATATGGCTTCACATCGCCGGGACCACCCAGGTCGATATTGTCCCAAGAACCGGCAGTGCGGATCTTGAAAGCGTCACCTGTAGAGAGCTTGATATTCTTGGCGACATGCTTTGTCCCGTCCTCTGTCATGTACATTGGCTCGTCCTGATTCCATCCATTGCCAGTGCTGGCGATAGAACCGATCAGTCCGAGAGGACTCTTCTCAGTGAAATCAACCCAAGGATTACCCTGTACGACAGGGATAATGACCTCGAAGCCGCTGATAGTGATGTGGCCTTGCGAGTCCACATATCCGTTGCGTCCGTTATCCTGGCTTGGAGCCTGCATCGAGGCGCGTATAAACATGTCAAGCGACACAGTAGAACCCTCAGGGTAACCAAGAGACACAAGTGTCTTTGCCAGATTCGTGATAGAAATGGAAATCTCACCATCCTTGGCGGAAGACGGCAAGGTCTTATTGACCTCGGTGCCGTTAACAGATGCCAGGATCAGAGAATGATTCACCGGAATCTTGTCATTGAAGCCCATATTAAAGGCTCCAGGAGTGAAGGTAGCGGTGATGGCTTTCTCACCAACCTCATAGCTCCCGAGGACAGGAGCCGTGGCCTTCGTCTCGTCGAAGGTCGCGAACTCCTCTTTCACGCAGGAGAATGTCGCCAGAGCGACCAATCCTACAGTTAGTATTGAAAATATCTTTTTCATTGTAGTGATCTGTTAATAGCCGGGGTTCTGCTCAAGTTTCGTGTTGGCCTGACGATCGCTTTCAGGAATCGGGAACAGGGCCCTGTAGGCCTCGACATCCCTTCCATCCTTCGTCTCACCCTTCCACTGCCAGTTGTAACCGGAAGTGAATTTGCCGAAACGGATAAGGTCGCTGCGTCTCCAGCACTCTTGATAGAGCTCACGGGCTCTCTCATCCAAGATCTGGTCAAGAGTAGGATTGGAGATCGCGGGGACACCGGCACGCGCACGCACCTGATTGAAAGCCGAGAATCCGTCGATGGAAGCTCCACGCGCCTGGCACTCAGCGGCCATAAGGAGAACATCAGCGTAGCGCATCATCGGGAAGTCTGTGTTGACGAATCCAGGATTGCTCCAAGTGTCATTTTCCTCGTCGTAAACCCTGTTGGGAATCTCTCCGGTACTCGCGACATTACGGAACTTCTGGAAACCATAACCGTACTTAAAGTTGCCGATATCATCGATACTCTTTTCCTGAATGTTGTCTTTCCTTGCGGCATCCTTGGTCTCACGAAGCTTCTTGCATTCGTCAGCGTAAGTGCCATTATCCTTCATTTCCTTAATGGCTTTCTCAGAGTCTCCCCTATCTTCAGGAGTCTCAGGCATAGCGTCCACATCAGCGGTGCTCCTGGCTGTGTCATAAATGAGATAACGGGCGTCACCAGCGGTGAACTTGTCCACAAATTCCGGAGTCGTGCGAAGACCGCCCCAACCGGAAGATATACCCAAATGATTGACATTCATTGTTCCACCTGTGGAAGCGAAGACCAGATAATTGGTCACTCCATAGCTCTGGGTGTAGACACCGTCCTGCTCGACAGCGAAGATAATCTCGTCAGTGCACTTGTTATTGTCAGCGAGGAAGAGATCCTGATAAGCGTTGTAGATGTTCCCGTTGGGAGTGGTGTGGAGGCTGTAGCCGTCATCCATAAGGTCTTTCAGGACGGTGGCGCAGTCATTCCAGCGGGCGGTGCCAGTGTACACCTCAGCGCCGATATACAGCTTGGCGAGAAGGAATTTGGCGGCGCCCATTCCGACGTGGCCATAAGCGACCGCATTCTTCTCAGGAAGTTTCCCGTTGGAAATGATGTCCTTCAGCTCGGTCTCGAGCCAAGCGAAGAGATCAGCTCTTGACATCTGCTCAGGTGTCACTCCGACAATACTATTCTCATCGGAGAACGGGACACTGCCGAAATTGTCAAGGGCGTGGAAGTAAGCTATCGCCCTGAGGACTCGGGCCTCGTCGATGTAACGAGCGGAATCATAGTCAAGATTCTTCGCTTCACGGATGAACTCGTTGGCGGTGGCCACCTGCATGAATATACGTGAGTAGAACGCATAGATGAAGGTGTCGTCCGTGGTCCAGTTCATATAATGGAAATTCTTGATAGTCTGGTCGTTCCAACCGCAGACACTCTCATCGGTAGTGAGTTCGCTGTGATGGTAAAGTCCGCGGATGTACTGTGACGCTCCACCGTCAAGTCCGGAAATGGAAGGTCCACCGCTAGGACCATAATAACCTGATGTGGCAAAACCGAGATAAACACCGGAAATATAGGCGTCGATTGCTTTCTGGCTTGTCAAGACCTTCTCTACGGTGTTGGCATTAGGGTCGATCGGAGTAACGTTAAG
>JAFROA010000169.1 GCA_017429885.1 Bacteroidales bacterium
GCGGGAGCGTCTCTCGCCAATCAACATCTCCAAGACGAAGAAAGCCAACGCGATAGCGAGGAAATACATGAACTGCTCGTCATATTCCTCAAACACCACGGAGCTATATTCTTCCTCCTGCATCTTCTTGATGTCATTTATGATGGGCGTGAGGCCGAACTCATCGTTTCCGGCATGGACATAAGCCCCGCCACCAGCCGAGGCGATCTCCTTCAGAGTCTCCTCGTCAAGCTTGGTGACGACGATGTTACCTTCCTTATCCTTCAGCAAACTCCCATTAATCGGAATCGGTTGACCTTCAACGGATCCCACACCTATCGTATAGACCTTTATCCCCGCCTCGGCGGCCTGGGAAGCGGCAGCGACAGCGTCATCCTCATGATTCTCCCCGTCAGTGATCACTATTATCGCCCTGCTGTTCTCACTTTGGGCGCTGAAACTCCGGATAGCGGTATTGATGGCATCCCCGATAGCGGTGCCTTGGATAGGTATAGATTCTGTCGAGATGTTGTTAAGGAACATCTTGGCGCTCACATAGTCAGTGGTTATCGGGAGCTGGACGAAAGAGCTGCCGGCGAATATGATAAGGCCTATCCTGTCCCCTTGAAGCTTATCTGTTATCCTTGAGATGGCGAGTTTGGCTCTCTCAAGTCTGTTAGGGGAATAATCCTTGGCGAGCATCGAGTTGGAGACATCCAAAACGATCATGATCTCCGCTCCCTTGACTTTATGCTCCTTCAATTTAGCTCCGATCTGGGGTCTGGTGAGACCTAAGACGAAGAAGAAAAACGCCAGGGAATATATGACCGTCCTCACCCAAATCTTCGAGCGTGACCAAGAGGGCATCAACTCTTTAACCAGCTCCTCGTCACCTATCGCGCGCACACGACGACGTCTCGCTCTCATCCACAACGCCACGCCGATGAAGAGGAACGGGATCAGCAACAATAGCAGAAGGTATTCTGAACGAGCGAGAATAATCATGGCAACCTCCTTAACGCTAAAGCTTTGATCAGCAACTCAAGAAGCAGGCATATAGCCGCCGCGAGGGCATACCCTCCAAACAACTCCTTGTACACGGGGAAACTGTCAACGCTCACCCTGGCCTTCTCCATCTTATTGATCTCCCCATAAATCTCAGAGAGTTTGGTGTTGTCAGTAGCCCTGAAATAACGGCCTCCTGTAGTGGTGGCTATGCTGGAGAGCAGTTTCTCGTCAATCTCCACCTTCATGTTCTGAACCTGCACGCCCCATGGTGTCATCACGGGATAAGGCGCCTCACCATTAGCTCCGACACCAATGGTATATACCCTGATCCCATAGGTCTTGGCAATCTCCGCGGCGGTCTCAGGAGCCACCTCACCACTATTATTGACACCATCGGTGAGGAGTATAACGACACGGCTTTTCGCATCCGAATCCTTTATCCTCGCGACAGCGGTGGCAAGCCCGTTTCCGATAGCGGTACCATCCTCGATTAGATCGGTGGAGACTTCCTTCATCAAGTTAATCAAGGTCGCCCTGTCGGTGGTGAGGGGGCATTGGGTGTAGCTCTCGCCTGCGAACACGACGATTCCCATGCGGTCAGTAGGCCTTTGGGAAATGAACTCTATAGCGATATCCTTGGCCGCGCTTATCCTGTCGGGGGTGAAATCCCTGGCGAGCATACTCGTCGAGACGTCCATCGCGAGGACGATATCGATTCCCTCTGTGTCCACCCTGTCAACCTTGGTAGATGAGCGGGGCCTAGCGATAGCCACCACGATAAGGCACAGGGCGGCAGTCCTGAGTATGAACGGAATATGACGGACAACGGAGAGTACTGAGCCTCCCCCGGCTTTCCAGGGAGTAGCCTTGGACACCCGTAGATGTGTCCTGCGGTCCTTGATCTCGAGATACAAGTACCTCAGGACAAGCAGAAGCGGAACCAGGAGAAGCCACAGAAGTCTCGGATACTCGAAATACATCACTCAGCCCCTCCCTCGTTATTTGTCATGGCCGGCTTTGACCTGCCATCTGCCCCATTGAGATCCCCGGTCGAGTCGGGGATGACCATTGTCGAAGTCACAAACCTCACAGCCAGAGGGACGGCGGCGGCGTTCTCCTCATCGGAGGCGAAAGCTTTGGCGAACTTTACCATATCGGCTGTCTCGAACAGTTCTTTGGTCTGGACAAACAAGTCGGCTGGAACGTCCGTGTGACCAAGACTGTCAAAAATCTCTGCCGTGGTCATCTCAGGAGCATCGATCCCGTAACGGGCGTCGATATATTCACGGAGAGTGTCCGTGATTCCCGAATAGAACACCTTCTGCTTATCCCTCGCCCAATATTTGTCGCTGCGGTACTTCTCGAGTTTCCTCAAAGCAACCAAATATGGAGGCTCATTGGAGACCTCTTCCGGTGAAGCCTTTCTCCTTCTGGCGATGATGAGCGCCCTGATGAGCAAGGCCAACAGAGTCACCAGGAGAACCGCCACCAAATATGGAAGGATCTCCGAGAAAGTGACCGGATACTTGATCTGACCCTTGATGTCATGTATCTTGTAGGTAGCCGTGTCCACCGGGATGGTGAAGACCTCTAGCTCCAAAGGCTTGAAAACTATCGTGTCCATAACCCCAGGAGCTGTTTCCTCGATAACCGAGAGAGGAGGTAGCAAATACTTCCCTTCCTCAAAAGAGGTGATAATGACTGAGCAGTCAATGTCGTATGCCTTGGGAGATTTCTTGCCTCCCTGGATAGCGGAAGTATCTGTAACCCAGGAGCGGACGATCTCAACGCTGTCTCCTCTCATGAAACCCTTCGAGAAATCCGGAAGCATCAGCCCGGCACCGGAAGGGATACTCTTAAGATGGAATCCGTAACGGAGCTGGTCACCGATGAGTACAGAATCCCTCTCCTGAAGCTTCTCCAAGAAGGAATCCTCGGACTGGACCAGCCTGCCCTGTCCAAATGCCGAAGCTCCGGACAATAGGATCAAAGCGATGATATTCAACAACTTCCTCATTCTCATCTCCTCCCGAAAAAGCCCATCAGTCCCTTGACATAGTCATCATTCGTGGCAATATCCACGGAGTCTATCTGGTAACGGTTGAAGAGTTTCCTCTCGTTCTCATCCACTCGCCCGAACCACTTGGAATATTCAGCCCGGATCTTACGGCTGGAAGTGTTGACCCAAGCGGACTCCCCTGTCTCAGAATCTTTCACATGAACCAATCCCACTGAAGGTATGGTCTTTTCCCTCGGGTCATATACCTTTATCACCGAGATGTCATGCCGGTTACGGGCCACTTTCAAAGCATCCTCATAACGAGGGGAACCATCCGGTGCCACATCCAGCATGTCCGAGAGCAGGAAGGCCGTGCACTTCTTCTTCAACGCGTTAGTCAGGAATCTCAAGGCCTCTCCCACATCAGTCCCGTCGGAAGTAGGCTTCAATTCGATTATCTCCCTGATGATATGGAGCAGATGGCTGCGACCTTTCTTCGGAGGGATGAACTTCTCGACATGGTCGCTGAAGAAAAGCGCTCCAACCTTATCGTTGTTGATCACAGCGGAGAAACTCAACACGGCGGCAATCTCGGCGATAAGGTCCCTCTTAGTCTTATCCGCGGTTCCGAAAAGACCCGAGCGGCTGATGTCAATCAGCAGGACAACTGTCATCTCCCTCTCCTCCTCGTAGACCTTCACGTACGGAGCCCTCAGACGGGCAGTCACATTCCAGTCCATGGAGCGAGGGTCGTCTCCATATTGGTATTCCCGCACCTCACTGAAAGCCATACCACGCCCCTTGAAGGCACTATGGTACTCCCCCGCGAAGATCTGGTGAGACAGAGCCCTGGTGCGGATCTCTATCTTGCGGACCTTCTTGAGGAGATCATTGGCTGTGGATGAAGACGGCATCTCAGAAAAGATTAAGGAACCTGGACAGCGTTGATGACCTCGGCGATGATCTGCTCAGTGGTCACGTTCTCAGCCTCAGCCTCGTAAGTCAGTCCTATACGGTGGCGCAAAACCTCGTTGCAGACAGCCCTGACATCCTCCGGAATCACATATCCCCTGCGCCTGATGAAAGCGAACGCTTTCGCCGCCATGGCCAGTGAGATACTCGCCCTGGGAGAGCCTCCGAATGAGATCATATCCTTCAGTTTCCCGAGGCCATATTCCTCAGGAGTCCTGGTGGCGTAAACAATATCGACTATATATCTCTCGATCTTCTCGTCCATGTAGACATCCCTGACGACCTGCCTTGCCCTCACGATGTCCTCGGGCTTTATGACCGGACTGGCCTTTGGGAACTCTCCTGAATTATTCATCCGGATGATAAGCTTCTCCTCTTCCTTCTTGGGATAGCTCACAACGACCTTGAGCATGACACGGTCAACC
>JAFROA010000170.1 GCA_017429885.1 Bacteroidales bacterium
CTGTCCCCGATGTCGGCTGACAATTCGATCATAGGGTAGAGGCCGTTGTAGATGTATTTCAGATGCCCCGAATGTCTCCATATCCCCTCAAGGTCCGGGTCTGGATGGATTCCGTATCCCACAAATCCGTAGCCATCACCCACAAGGTTTTGGAATAAGGCTGTCGCTCCAGGAGAGGCGGTCTTGAAATAGTCATCTCCGCTGATGCTTTCCACATTGTCATAGTTAAAATAAACCGGGGCCCATGAATGAAGCGTGGGGGTCATTTTCCTGTGGCGACGTGGTTTGCTGAAGGTGGTTTTGGAATACTTGAGAGTCGCATCCCAAGCTCCGTCAGAAAGCCTTTTCTCTTGTTCTGAAAGGGCGTCTGCCACAGGATATTTATGAATATCCGAGAACGAGACCGGGGTCATGGGAAGATCTTTCGTAGGGGTGGCGTATAGCATCCATCCCTGGCGGTATGCCGCCGGATTATCCGAAGGGGCGAGGGAGGAATAATACAGGGTGTCCGCCGAGTTATTGAATACAGGGGATGATATTCCATAACGGGTTGATGTGACCTGCAAAAGGGCTTCTGTGTCTGGTTTGAGAAGATACATCTCGTTTACTCCCGTCCTGTCGCATACAAAGGTCAATGCTCCTTGCGACTGTCGCAGGGTTGACAATTCCACAGGCATCGGACCCAGAATCGGGCGAAGAGGCTCAAGTTCATAAATACCCATCCCATTGTCGGAAAGACCAGCCACAAAGAGACGTTCCCCAAGCCATGCGGCTTCTGTGAACTGCAAAGAATCAGGAGCTTCAAAGGCTTTCTCGGGAGAGCCGTCACTTGAGTTCAACACCACAATCCTTGAGCCTCCCATCGGAGGATATTCCGTGGCCGCCACAAACCTGCCGTCCGGCGATGGGGCGGGATTGAAAAAGCGGCCTTTATTTGTGAGATCATTGACCTTCATGGGGGTGCCGGTTGAGATAAAGCGGATGCGGGAGCTTCCACCCAGAGACCACCTTGGATCCGCCACCGTCTCAGACCACCAGATTTTATCCCCGGCCTTATCATAGGCCAAAGGACTTGAATATGAAGCGAATGATCTTACCCGGGTCTCCTTTCCCGTGGTGCTTGCCGTCACAAGGGCCTCGGAGACCGTCAGTCCGCTTTTCTTTGCCCAGATAATACCATTCTTATCGATTACAGATCCGGAATAAGACACATGCCGCCAAGGTTGTCCTGACACTTGTGACGATGGCATGAAAGGTTCTCTTGCCGAGACCTCGGAAGACCAAATGTCATGATAATTTGACAAGATGGAATGGAATGTTTTGTTTATGCCCATTCCGCTTGACGACTTTATGGTCTTTTTCAAGGCGAACAATCCGCCATGTTTTACCCTGGTGAAATAATCATCAGTGAAGAGAGGATTGTCATAGAAGACCCTCATTCCCGAGACAAGCAAGTATCCAGCTTTGTAATGGTCTGGAGTATAGCGCCTTCCGGATCCAAGAGACCACCTCCAGTAGTCTCTCCAATCGCCGCAATCAAGAGCCGGGGCCATATATTCCAGGAAAGAGGCTTGCCGACCTCTGCCAGATCCGGTCAATGCTGTTTCTGTCACTACAGCATCTCCCTCCAGAAGGGTGGGTCCGGCATAAATCCCCGCCACGGCTCCCGCGACAATTTCTCCGACAATGTAATGAAAAACCCTCTGGTGTCCTCCTGCGCCCGCTTGCATCTGCGAGGCGTGGCGGCCCTCATGAAATGCGAGAAGCTTTTCCCATGGGATTGGTGTTGGGGAATAAGGATCTAAATTTGTGAATATGTCCATCCTTTTCGGCGCCCAGGTCACCGAGGCGTTCGCCACAGGATTGAAGTTGTGCAGGACGACCGGCATCCGCCTTTTGTAATACTCCCCAATCTCCATTCCGGATGACCAGCTGACCGCTTTCCGTGCTTTTTCCAGCCAAGATCCATAGACTACGGCTAGGGAATCAGATCCTTCCGGATATATTATTCTCATGTGTGGAGTGTCCATTCTCATCCAACGGACACGTCCGGGATCCTCTCCGGAAAGGGAGAACTGGGCTTTTAAAACTCCACAAGAGAGCAACAGTATAAAGATTACGACAAGCTTTCTCATTTATGGAACGAAGATACTGATTAATGACAAGTTTTCAGTAAATTTGTAGGAATATCTTTTTATGAGAGCCTGTCTGAAACACACCTTTGAGGTTGTTTGCCTCTTGCTCATCCTTGCCTCGTGTGGAGGAAAAGGACGTCAGGCCTCTGTTCCGGAGTCACGGTCTTTCCCACCTCCGCCACAGGCTCCGTCTGTGATGTCTGAGCCAGCCGAGATCTATGGTTACATAGCCGATCATTTCTGGGACGCTTTCCTCGATAAAAGCTATCATTGCGACTCAGCCATAGTCAACGGAGTTCCCGCAGACGAGGTGGAATCGGCTCTCGGGAGATATGTCACTATCCTTGAGACTTTCTGCGAGAGAAGGAAAGCAACCAAGTCTGTTGAGGGTTTCTTCCGGAAAGTCAGCGACTTCCAGACGGCCAATCCAGCCTCCAACGTGTTCGGGTTTTTCGAGAAAATGGTCCCGAAGTATTTGTACGACCCAAATTCCCCCGTGCGGGACGAAGACCTGTACCAGCCATATATCAATGGCATGGCGACCTCTACTCTCGTCGCCGAGGAAATGAAGCCGGCATATTCAAGGGACGCCCAGATGTGTTCTTTGAACCAAGTTGGGACCAAGGCGGCTGACATAAAGTTCACAAGTCTTGACGGGCGGATCAGGACCCTTTACGGGATAAAGGCCGACAATGTGCTGTTGCTCTTTACGAATCCCGGTTGCCCCAACTGTGAGGAGGTTATTTCCAACCTCATCCAAAATGACCGGGTCAATGAGGCCATCAGTTCCGGCAGGCTGGCGGTAGTCAATTTGTATATCGATCTTGAGGTTGAGAAGTGGAGGGCGCTGGCTTCGGAATATCCCAAAGCTTGGACTAACGGTTACGATCAAGACTACACGATCAGGAAAGATTTGAGTTACAACGTCAGGGCGATTCCGTCGTTATATGTCCTCGACAAAGACAAGGTTGTAGTGATGAAAGACGCCCCGATAGAAAGGGTTCTTCCTTATTTGGAGAATATTTAATAATCAATGATATGAAGGTCACAAAAGAATCTTGGGGCGTCAGCCCTTGCGGAAAGGAAATATTCCTTTACACCATCCAGAACGAGAGCGGAGCTTTCGTGAGAC
>JAFROA010000016.1 GCA_017429885.1 Bacteroidales bacterium
ATGACGGAAACTACAACCTGTCCAATTTGAAGCAGGGCGCCGTCCTGGTCTTCTCCAGCATCGGTTACGCTTCCCAGGAGGTAACGGTCGGCTCACAGAGGACGGTCAACGTCCAGCTGAAAGACGACGCTGCTTTCCTTGACGAAGTTGTGGTTGTCGGTTACGGTACCGCCCGCAAGAAGGACGTCTCCGGCGCAATCGCCAGCGTCAACTACGCCAACGACAAGAACATCACTGCGTTGCCGAACCCTAACGCCCTTGCGGCCCTGTCCAGCAAGGTGGCTGGTTTCAGCTATTCTCCTACCACCAGCGCCGGTGGTGACAACACCTCCACCATGACCATCCGCGGTAAGAACGCTATCCCTTCAGGCGGACGCGTCGCGGCGTCGAACCAGAGCGTCAACCAACCTCTGCTCGTCGTTGATGGTGTTCTCTCTTACGGTTCGATCAACTCGATCAACACCGCCGACATCCAGAGCATCGACGTCCTTAAGGACGCTTCCGCAGCCGCCATCTACGGATCCCGCGCCGCTAACGGTGTCATCATCATCACCACCAAGCGCGGCGCCAGCACAAAGCCTCAGGTTTCTTTCAACGCGAGCTTGAGTCTTTCCGACTGGACCCGTATGCCCAAGATGGTCACTGACAAGGAGACCTTCCTGAAGAACCGCTTCTACAGCCAGCAGGGCAGGGACAACGTGAACTTCAAGGACAAGAAGTGGTCTGATTACGGCAGCCTTGACGCCGCCGCCACCGAGCTTCTCTCCGAGCGTGAGCAGAGGGCTTGGAACGATGGACTCTGGACCAACTGGCTCGACGAGATTTCCCGCACCGGTGTCGGACAGAAGTACGATGTGGCTGTCAGCGGTCGCGGTGACAAGGTCAATTACTATGTCTCCGGCGACTACACCCGCCAGCAGGGCATCCGCAAGGGTGATGACTACGAGAAGGCCGGGGCCATGGGTAAGGTTGACGTCAATATCACCGATTGGCTGACCGTCGGAACCAAGGCCAATTTCCTTTGGGCCAACAGCTGGGGTCAGACTGCGAAGATCCAGAACGCCATGTGGATGACTCCGCTTTCCTATGTTTACGCTATCCAGCCCGGCTATGAGAACTGGTACAACAGCAAGCCGGACGGCAACACCGCCAGCCCTTACTGGGGTGCCGGTACCAATGATTCACATCTTTGGACCGACCGCGGCTCCAAGAGCTACAACATCAACGGTGTCGCCTACGCCCAGGTAGACTTCCCCTTCATCAAGGGACTCAGCTATAGGATCACCCTCCAGGGACAGCACAACTCTTCTTACACAGATGTGTTCAACAATCCAGAGATCGCTGTCGACACTGAGCTTACAACCAGCATGGACAACCCCCAGCAGTTCATCGGCCAGGCCAGCGGTACCTCTTCAATGAACCACTATGCCGCCTGGAATACCGACCAGCTCCTTACCTACACGAAGGATTTTGGCAAGCACCACATGGACTACATGCTGGGTTACACTCGTGAGTACACCAACAACAACGGCTTGAGCATCGGTTACAGCGGTTTCACCACCCCTACCACGCTTAAGCAGTACAATCTTTCCGCCGCGAACACGTTCACCCCTAACCGCACCCGTGTCGTTACCAGTGCCGTAGGTTATCTGTTCCGCGCCAACTACAACTTCGCCAACACCTACTATCTCACGTTCAACTTCCGTCGTGATGGTTATTCAGCCTTCGGAAAGGACAACAAGTGGGCGAACTTCTACGGCGCATCCGCGGCATGGGTCCTCAGCAACGAAGGATTCATCAAGGATGTGGATTGGATCAACTTCCTGAAGCTCCGCGCCTCCTGGGGTCAGAACGGTTCCCGTTCGGTTACCGCCGGAGCGACTTATGCCAGCGTGGGCAAGCAAACCGGCAACAGCGGTGTGATCACAATGACATGGCTGGGCGACCAGAGCCAGCTCGGTATGACTACCACAAGTATGGCTAACCCCCACCTGAGCTGGGCGACTGTCGAGAAGATAGACCTCGGTCTCGACTTCTCATTTGTCGACAACAGGATCAACGGTAGCGTGGATGTCTATACCGGAAACACCACCGATATGCTTGTCAGCCGTTCCGCTCCTTACTTCTCAGGTTTCAGCAGCGTCTATGACAATGTCGGTAAGATCACGAACAAAGGTATTGAGCTTGTCCTGAATACTGTCAACATCAACGGCGACGGCCGTGACTCCTTCCGTTGGGAAAGCAATATAGTTTTCGATTCCAACGCCAACAAGCTCGTCTCCCTCTTCGGTCCCGATTATGAAGGCAATGAGTCGAATGACGTGGCCAACGCAGTGGCTTACGGTTTCGATTCTTACTACGCTCTCCAGGTCGGCCACCCTATCGGCTCCGCTTATGATTATTCTGTGAGCATTTTCCAGAGCGCTGACGAGGTCAAGAATTACGTGAACAGCAAAGGCGATCAGTATCAACCCAACGCCAGGCCCGGAGACCTCAAGTTCGAGGACTGGAACGGCGACGGCAAGATCAGCGACGCCGATATGCACTTCCTTGGATCTCCCGATCCTCTCTTCACGCTGAATTTGGGTAACACTCTCAGCTGGAAGAACTTCAGCCTGTATTTCAACTTCCGTTGGGCCCAGGGCGACAAGACCCACTTCCTCTGGTTCGACCCGAATGCTTTCGGAACCACTATGACCAGCGGCAACCAGCTCGCCCGTGTCAAGCCTTGGACAGCGGAGAATCCCTCGACGGTATTCCCTCGCTACGGATATAACAACACCGAGAACGATAACGAGTTCTTCTACCGCTTCTGGAACCAGAGATCTTTCCTCAAACTGAAAGACCTGGTGTTCTCTTACAATTTCAACCCGACTCTCACCAAGAAGATCGGCGTCGCCGGTGCCCGCGTCTATGTCGCCGCGACCGACTTGCTGACCATCTCCAACTGGTCCGGTATCGATCCTGAAAACGCCGGCACAATCGCCTCCGGAGCGGGATCCGACCGTTACGGAAGCAACGGAGCCTACAAGACCGTCACCGTCGGTGTCAACCTGACTTTCTAATCTTAACACAGAAGGAATTATGAAGATCAATAAAATAATCGCGGCTCTTACCGCCAGTGTTGTACTCTTCGCCGCCTGTAATGATGAGGAGTTCATAAAAGAGACCTCCTATCAGAACGACAGCGAAGGATTCTTCCAGTCCGAGATGTCCATGGAAATCGGTTTGGCAGCTTGCTACGCTGAGGTTCAGTACATGATCTACGGATGTATGCGTACAACCCACTCTTGGATGCTTATGGGCTGCAATCTCGACTCTTTCACCGAGACCAGCGCCACCGGTAACGTGAACTGGGGATCCATGGGACCGAACAGCGGTTACGCCCGTCACTGGGCTGACTATATGTACGTCCTTGCCAACCGCGCCAACACCGTGGTTGACATGATTGACGATCATGAGGATATCGCTTACACCACACCTACCAAGAAGAATGAGCTTCGCGCCGAGGCTGTCTTCATGCGCGCTTGGGCCTACAGGGTTCTCGCCGGCATGTACGGCGGCGTGGTCTATTCGGAGCACTCTTCCACCGAGGCTCGTTATGACTACGAGCTTAACACTCGCCAGGAGACTTGGGAGAAGATCAAGGAAGACTTCGCCTGGGCGGAGCAGAATCTGCCTTCCACTCCGAGGCTTATGGGTACTGTGACCAAGGCCGCCGCCGGACATTATCTCGCGGAAGTTTGCCTTGCCCTTGGTGACTTCGCCGGCGCCCGTGACGCCGCCAGCCGCGTCATCGGCGGTCAGGATGGTGACTACCACCTCATGACAACCCGCTTTGGCAACCGCGCCAATCAGGCTGTCGACCGTTATGGCAACTCCCTTGCGGCCCCTCAGGGCGCTTATTGGGATCTCTTCCGTAGCTCCGCCAAGACAGACGGCTCCATAGCTTCCGACGGCAACTCCAACGATCCCGCGAATAAAGAGGCTATCTGGGTCTGCCAGTCCGACTTCGCCGAGAGCGACCTTTGGACCGAGGGCGGTTCCGGAGACTCCTGGTGGAGAACCCATAACGCCCCTGTCGAGGCTTGCTGGGCCCCCTGGCTGCCTATGGGTGGAAAGAACGGTACCAGGGAAGACAGGACTCAAAAGAATCCTAGCGACCCCACAAAGAATCTCAAGTTCTACATATTCACAGCAGATGCCACTTGCTTCCCCGAGGGTGTCAGCCCGGCCGGAGCCGGTACTCCCGCCGCTGATATTCCGGAGGCCCAGGGCCGCAAGCTCGCCTACAACCTCAGCGTGAAGAATGACTCCATCGCCAACCGCGCCCAGGGTAATGGCGCCGCCTACGGACTTACCAACATCGCCACTGAATATGTGACCCGCGTCGCCGGAGATCCTCTCGGCAGCGTGTGGGACGACCCCAACGATTTCCGTGGCTCCGAGGTCATGATCCAGAGGGATCCTTACCTCCCTTCAGGGAAGAAGTGGTCAGAGGTTAAGAAACTTATCGACGAGCGCGCCGCCGCTCATCCCGATGAGCCCAACTATGTCCTGACCGCCGCCGACACCATGAACATCACTCCTCGTTTCTGGAAATTCTCCGATGACAAGCACCCCAGCAAGTCCACCGGTGTATTCTATGATTGCGACTGGTACATGATCCGTATAGCCGAGACTTACCTGCTTCGCGCTGAGGCGTATCTTGGACTTGGAGACAAGGCCAGCGCCGCCGCTGATATCAATGTCCTTCGCGAGCGCGCCGGAGCTAAGCCTGCCACCGCCGGAGACATTGACATCGACTACATCATGGACGAGCGTATCCGCGAGCTCTTCGGTGAGGAGCAGCGTTGGATCACCCTCAACCGTCTGACCTGCAACCCGAACGCCACTTACGTTCTTGAGAAATATCCTACCCAGAACACGACCTCTTCCAACTATATGTATGAGCGTGTCCACAAGTATGGATTCGGATTCGAAGGCGCCCCCGGAGCCCGTGAGGCTTACACGGATATATACGGCAAGACCCGTCACTATTCCAACTTCAAGCCGCACAACTACGTGTTCCCGATCCCGACCCAGATCATTCAGTCCAATAAGGACGTGAAGATCCCTCAGAACGATGGCTATTAATAGTTAATCAACATTTAAGACCGGCTCCGCTGGGGGCCGGTCTTTTTATTCTTATGAAAAGGAAATCATTGACACTCATACTGTCTTCGCTGCTTTTGCTGGCGTCCTGCTCTTCAAAAAGCGGTCTTGAGGATATGGCACTTGGGTTCCTGCCGGATAAGGTGGAGGAATCAATGTCCATATATCTCGGCTCCGTAAAGAGACCGGAGATAAGCGATGTCCGTCTTGTCTATGATAGTGACAGCATCTGCGTCATACAATGTGTGGCGTCTTCTGCCGACGCTTCCGGAAACAACATGAGCCAGCCGATGCGCTATGTTTTCGCTAGGGATTCGTTCATGAGTATGGCGAAAGGCTCCGATGTCTATGTCCATGCCGCTGTGGGCGCGAAATATCTGGATGATGACGGGATAAAAGAGTTCCGGCAAAAGATGGATGACAAGAGCAGGAACTTGTATGTGACTTACTTGTCAATGTGCGATCCTATTAAACAGTGATTTGGGATGAATCCGTTTGCCCTGGCATATCGGGAGCGGCAACAGCTGTTCATATTTGACAGGACCTACATCCTTGGGACATTCCTGAAGGTGGGAGGATTGGCGACCTTGCTATCCCGTTTCATCGTCCAGTTCTTCTGGAACCCTACGGTGGCGCTTGTCCTGACACTGCTGTCGCTGGCTTTGTCGGCATATATGACCTGGGCCATAGTGAGGAAATCCCGGAATGACTGGAGCGTTTTTCCTTTATGCGTTATACCTTCCTTATTCATAGGAGCTTCCCTTTCCGACAACAGTCTGCATTTTGATTATTTCACCGCCATACTTCTCGTCCAGGCCGGTCTTCTGATATATAAGGGGATTAAGTCCCATAGGACGCTATGGGGTGTTTTGCTGACTATAATCCTTTATTTCACAGCAGGTTCCGCCGCCGTGATTTTCGCCGTCAGCGCCGCCGTCCCTGATTCTTGGCGTCATTCCCGGCTTGACCGTGAATCTCATTTCCCGTGGACGCTTCTCAGTATTGTCGCGGTGGCTCTGTGCGGGATTGTTTCCTACGCCCTCGCGTTGGTCCCGACTTGGAGCGAAGCCTTCACTCCGGCTTTGTACTATGACCTCGACGCCTCGCTTCCGGTCATGCACTGGGCCGGATGGGTCACCCTGTCGCTGGTGGTCATTTGCGCCGGATTGGCTAAACCTGTCCCCTCGAAAGGCTGGATCACGGTTGTCTCCAGAATAGCGCTGCTGGGTGTTCTTTTCGTCCCGGCATCAAAGTTCTCAAAGAAAATCGAGGAGAAACAGCCAAGTCTCGCCTACGTGTTCGAGCATTATGCCGCCAATGAGGACTGGGATGGGCTTGTCAAGTCCTGCGGGAAGGCCCCGTGGCTTCCCCGGACGGCCAATTATCTCAATATGGCCCTGGCGTGGAAAGGCGAGCTTTCGGAACGTCTGTTGGAATATGACCAGCGCGGGCCACAGTCTCTTGTGATGACCACCAAGGATCGCGCCGTGGACGTCGCTCAGGCCCATCTCATGTTCACAATGGGGAATGTGGCGGCCGCCCAGGACGTCGCGTTCAACTCTCTTTCCTCCCTTCAGGGATTCTGCCCCGACATGGTTAAGCTCAATGCCCAGGTGGAGCTGATGCGAGGAAGTTATGAAGTGGCGGACAAATATCTCTCTTTGCTGGAGAAAGCTCCCCGTTACCGGAAATGGGCGAGGAAGTACCGCGGCTTCATATTCAATGACGACGCTGTCGAGGCGGATCCTTTGCTGGGGAACGGCCGCCGGAACCTTGCCGCGGAGAATTCCTTCATCATGTACACCGACCCGATGTCGGAGTTGTTCCCCATCCTTGACGCCAACCCCAAGGACGAGAGGGCCCTGGAATATGGCCTGTGCTATCTTCTCCTCGCCAAAGACTTGAATTCCGTGAAGCGGTTCATCACGGATTATTACAGCTCACCTGAATCGCCCGAACTGCCGAGGATAGCCCAGGAGGCGATGGTATTCTACAGTGAATACTCAAGGAATATGGAAGGAATCGAGCCCTTCGGCCTGGACTGGTGCTATGAGCACGGAGTCAAGCCTGAGACTGTTAAGCGTTTTGAGGAATATCAAAGGGCGGCAGTCGCCGGGCCCGTGTCCTTGAAGAAGTTCCGGGGCACATATTGGTACTATCTGGTTCACACGGAGATTTAACGGAACAAGCCCGATAATCATGAAAAGGATTCTCACAACAGCTATTTCCTTTGCCGCACTGGCGCTGTCGTTCTCTTGCTCGGGTGTTCCGGAAGGCGCTTCCCAGATAGCCGAGGAGGCCCCTATATTCCCTGATTATAAAGAGGTTACTGTTCCGGAGAACATTGCTCCTCTGAACTTTTCATACCTCGGAGAGGGAAAGGCGATCCTGCTTGCCGGGGATAATGTCATCAAGAGTTGTCATGGCGTTTTCAAATTCGGAGGACGTAAGTGGAGAAAACTCATCTCAGAAGGGAAGGAAAGCGGCAAGGTACAATTCTCCCTGTCCGTGAAAAAGGACGGGAAGTGGTTGTCCTACAAGCCTTTCAATATTTATTTCAGCCAGGACAAGATCGATCCTTGGCTCTCCTACCGCCTGATTCCTCCGGGCTACCAGGGCTGGCAGGAGATGGGCATCTACCAGAGGAATCTGGAGTCATATTCAGAAGAGGCGATCCTGACAAACGACCTTACCGGAGGGAATTGCATGAATTGCCACACTTTTCTGAAAGGAGATCCTTCAAAAATGGTTTTTCATGCCAGATCCGCTTTCGGAGGCACCATCGTCGTTGACGAGGGGGAGATAGAGAAACTGAACACCAAGACCGACTCCACCATCAGCGCCCTTGTCTATCCGTATTGGCATCCTTCGGGAGACTATGTCGCCTTCTCCGTGAACAAGACCTTTCAGGCTTTCCATAATCACGATCCGAACAGGATCGAGGTCTATGACGAAGCTTCGGACGTGGTGGTTTACAATTTGAATACCAAGGAGATAGCATGGTCTCCTCTTACGAGGACCGAAGACCGCTTCGAGACGTTCCCGACATTCTCCCCGGATGGGAAGTGGCTTTATTTCTGTTCCGCTGAGGCTGTCTCTCCGATGCCGGACAAATATCGCAAGGCCCGCTACGGCCTGTACCGCATCGCGTTCAATGCCGAGGACATGAGTTTCGGGGACACGTTGGAATGCGTTTATGACGCTCCCGCCGACAACGCAAGTGTTTCCTTCCCACGTATTTCCCCTGATGGACGTTTCCTCTGCTTTACCCGCCACGGTTACGGTAATTTTTCCATCTGGCACAAGGACGCCGACCTTTGGCTGGTTGATCTGACAGACGGGTCGCTGAAACCCATGGAGAAGGTAAACTCCGATGATGTGGAGAGTTTCCACACATGGAGCTCAGACGGGAAGTGGCTGGTTTTCAGCAGCAGGCGTGACGATGGCCTTTACACCAAGCCGTATTTCACACACGTGGATCCTGATGGAAACGCCACGAAACCCTTCCTGCTTCCGCAGAAGAATCCCAAGGAATACTACAAGAAGTTGATGAAGTCTTATAACCTTCCCGCTTTCATGACCGGCAAAGTAACTGTCGGGAAACGGAAGTTAGTGAACGTCCTGAGGAACTCTTCCGGAACGGATGTCACCGTCCGCTGATTCTCATTTCTTGAACGCCCCCTTAACGGGCTTTCTTGACATCTCGAAATGCAGCTTGGCTCCATCCTTGATCTGGTCGTACCGGATAATGGGGGAGCCAATTTTTTTACCGTCCAGGTAAGCGGCCTTGATGTAAACCGCGTCCTCGCTCCAGCCCTTTGTTGTCACCTCGATCTTCTTACCGTTAGAGAGGGTCACGCTCATTCCCGGAACGCAAGGTGAGCCGATGTAGTACCAGTTTGCACCCGGGCAGAAAGGATAGAATCCCATGCAGTTGAAGAGGTACCAAGCACTCATCTGCCCGCAGTCATCGTTGCCACTCAGGGAGCCGGGCTCGTTGCCGTAATAGTTCTTGGCCACGTAGCGGACCCACTTCTGGCAATTCCAAGGCTCGCCGAAATAGTCATAGAGATATGCCACGTGGTGGCAAGGCTCGTTTCCATGCCAATAGCCTCCAATGCGGCCCCAGATATCGTGGGCACCGGGAATATCCTCTGGCAGCTCGATAGTGAACAGTTCGTCCAGATATTTCTTAAGCCTTTGCCTGCCAGCTATTTGAACATATCCGTCAAAGTCGTGGAAAACGCTCCATGTGTACTGCATGGTGAATCCTTCTGTGATGTCGCCCCAGCCGTTGACTGATCCAGGACCTTGGTAGGCAATCGGGGCGAATGGATCGCGCCAGGCGCCCTTGGAGTCTTTACCTCTCATGTAACCTGTCTCCGGGTCCACCAGATTCTTGTAATTCATGGAGCGGCTCAAGAAGAACTCATAGTCCTCCTCATGTCCCAGCTTTTTCGCCACCTGCGCGATGCACCAGTCATCGTAGGCATATTCAAGGGTCTTGGAGACGCTTTCCTTCTCAAGGTCGAAGGGAACGTAGCCTAAGGTGGTGTATTCGGGGATGCAATCGTAATGAGGGTTGGTGGCCGTGGTCTTCATCGCCTGGAAAGCTCTCTCGTAGTCGAATCCGGGCACATTTTTGAGGATCATGTCGGCCAGGACGGAGCAGGAGTGATAGCCGATCATGCACCAAGTCTCGCCGCCGTAGAAGGACCAGTAGGGGAGCATCCGTTCGGCGCTCTTGTCGAAATGGGCGAGCATCGAGTTGGCGATGTCGGCCTGGAGAGGCCTGTTCACAAGGTTCATCAGCGGCTCGAAGGCCCTGAATGTGTCCCAGAATGAGAAGGTCGTGACATTGGTGAAACCTTCGGCCTTTCCGATGGTGCCGTCATGCTCGCGGAACCTTCCGTCAGTGTCCTGGAACACGAACGGATGGAGCATGGTGCGGTAGACACTGGTGTAGAAGGTCTCCCGTAGCGTTTTGTCCTCACTGTTCAATGAATATGCCCCCAACGCCTCCTCCCAGGTAGCCTCCGCTTCGGCCAGCACTTTGTCAAAGTCCTTTCCATCCAGTTCCTTAAGGTTAAGAAGGGCACCGTCTGTCCCGACACCTGACACGGCGACTTTGATTTCGAGTTGGAACTGTCCGTCCTTCTTGGATCCAACCAGGGCATGTCCGTCGGTTCCATGCTCCGCGAGTTCTTTGCGGATGATGAAAGGAGACGAGTCGCCGTCAAAACGGACGATCACCTGGAGTTTCTTGCCCCAGGCCTCCATCGAGCTCCTGAAGCGTTTGGTGTTGTAGATGACAGGCTTGCCATCCTGAAGGATCGTGAAGTCCTTTATCGGCTCGGAGAACCGTGCGGCGAAATAGACATAACGTCCAGGGTTCCATCCTGCCACGACCTTGCTTCCGATGACAGTATATTCGTCAAGGAGTCTCACATCTGACCACTCGCAATCCCATTTCAGGGTGTGGTCAAGGTCAATCATCACATACGCCCCATTCTTTTCCGGATAAGTGAATTTGAATAATCCGGAATGGAGAGCGGCTGTCATCTCAGCCTTCACTCCGCCGTCCAGAGTTATCCCGTAGTATCCGGGATGGGCGCTCTCCTTGCTATGATCTAGTTTTGATGGCTTTATCTCCTGTCCAATCCCCGGAAGGAACAGAAAATCACCAAGATCCGGAATCCCTGTCCCGCTCAGATGAGTCAGGCTGAATCCTTGTACGAAAGGCTTTGAATACTTGTATCCGGCTGCGCAATCGTAGTCTTTGTCGTCGCAGTCGGGACTGATCTGGATGCCTCCATAAGGCAGTTGCGGTCCCGGATACACATTACCGAACCCATCCGTCCCCACGAACACATTCACATCGTCAATCAACTTCTTTGAGCTCTCGCTTCCGGCAGTATAGCCCTCCCCAAAACCTTCGGGCCTGACGGCCCTCGTCCCACCACCGGCTTCGCCGGCGGTCCCCCCGTTCACGTGGCCACGGGCGGCCACGGTTTCTGGGAGGGCTATATTGCCGGAAGCGGGTATTACAGAGAAAGTTATGGAGATGAGTGCCGCAGCGGCCAATCCTTTGAGATAATCCATGGCTGTAAGTATTAATCGTCGTTGATATTACAAAGATAATTATTCCCTTCAAACTGCCGAATTGACTCCTACCACATGGCCAATTATGCTCTTTATAGACCGTTGCGTCTGTTCCTGCCAAACTGCCGCACAGATAATGGCAAATAACGACAGTGGAAATAATGTCAAGGTGCGCCAATGCCCGAAATCGGCCCCTGGCGCACCACGAATAGGCTGGAAAACAGCCAGAGAGCATATTCCTGTGCGCCTCTTTGGCGAGAGGGATTTGTGGAGTGTTTTTGCTGAGGATATTACGTTTTTCGCTTGGAAAGACGAGGAAGATTCCCCATCTTTATGTCGTACGGATCATCCCAAATCATCGCATTGGTGATAGGAGAATGAGACGTTAGATAGTAGCGATGAATAAAGAGTATTTCCATGTGTGCGCCAATGGCGCTGATTCCAGAAACTTCATTATTTCTGAGGACGATTACTATACCGCATTTAATTATTTTGGTGTTTGTACGGCAAACACCGGAGTGGAAGTCGTCTCCTTCTCAATTGAAGACAGTCATCCACATGCTCTTTTATGGGGAACCAGGTTAGAATGCTCCCGTTATACAGCCCTTTATGAGTCTCTCTATACTCATTATGCCGCCGCCACTCGTGATGGCGGAGCGGATCTTGTCTTGTGTTGCGAACTATATCCAATTGGAGACGATATGGATTATTTGCGAAACGTGGCAGTATACACCATAATCCAACCTACTAAAGACGGCAAGTCTGTGATGCCATATGATTATTTATGGGGTACCGGCTCTTTGTATTTCAGGAATGGATTCTACACACCCGTGTGGTATTTTGATAAAGAAGGGACAATTCGTCAACCTGTTCCCTTCATCTCCCTTGGGGCAAGAGAAAAGCGTGCTTTACTTCACACAAGAACCCACGTGATTCCGGATAATTGGCTTGTTTGCAATGGTTTTATTCTGCCCGGAAACTACGTCAATATTGAGAGATTTGAGTCTATTTATATGACCTTCAACCGTTTCCGTGTCTTTTTGTCAAGTACCAAAAGTAGGGAGGAAGCGATGCTGGCAAAGATGGCCGAAGAAAGGGGTGTAATGATGGAAGATATGGAAGCCAGAAGAGCTTGTGGGGATTGTTGCAAGCGGATGTTCGGCACCCGTGATCCCCGAAGATTGGATCCGAGGAAAAGATTATCACTTGCGCAACAACTTCGCAGGAAATTAAGGTTGACTTATCGCCAGTTGGCGACACTTGTCAGACTCCCGGAGACAGAAATCCGAACTTTTGTCCGATAGCCCACCACTCATGTTTCCGCCAAAGAGGCGCACAGTGATAGGCTATAAAGTAGGTTTTGATAGTGTTACATGTGCGCCAAAGCCCGAAATCGGCCCCTGGCGCACCATGAGTATGCCGGAAAGCACCCCGAAGACATATTCCTGTGCGCCTTTTTGGCGGAAAGGAAAGCTATGATCTTTTGGCAGGGGAAAAGCGATTATTTCTGGCGAGGGCAGCCGACATTATCCTTCATGATAAAGCCTTCCCCGTGCCCTCCGAGGTCGACCACCATGTCTTCCATATATCCCCTCCAAAGTGTGTTGCCTGAAATGACAGTGTGGGAAAGGTTCTTGATGATGAAACCTACTTGTGGGGTAAACAATCCGGACCCTCCGTCATCCTGGCCGGCCAGACAGGCGTTGCCTGTCATCGTAAGCCCGTGGCAGTCCTCCAGCTTAACTTGACAGGAGCGTTCACCAGGGTTCAGGAGATTCGAATCTTTGCCGCAGCGCCTGAACACATTACCTGTCACGGAGACAGCACTGGCATTCAGGGCATATAAACCTGCGCTGAAGTTTCTGTCGAAAGAGTTTCCGGTCACGTTCCAGTCGTCGCCGTTGTGGATGAACAGCCCATAACCTCGGTTCCACTCCACACGGTTGGCCGTGAACATCACGGTCGCTCCGCAATCGTCACAGTTGAACCCATCCCCGCCGTTTCCGGAAAACTGGTTGTCCAGAACGAATCCGTCCCATCCGAGTATCCTCATGCCGTCGCCTTTGTTGCTCATGAAATGGCTGTGGCGGACTATGAATAACCAGATGCGTTTCAGGAACACCCCGTGACCGGAGAAATTCATCACCTTGGTGTCATCGATAACGATTGTGTCTTCTTTCGGGCTCCAGGCCTCCGTGTTGTTCAGGTATATTCCGTGAATCGCCTTTTCGGCGGAACGATCCCCACCAAGCACAAGTCCGCGGATTCTCACAGCGTAGGCTCCCGTTATGTCTAGCAGGCAGTCGGCCTCTTTGCTGTCAAGCTCGAGGACGGCCCCGCGGTTTTCGCATCTGTAG
>JAFROA010000171.1 GCA_017429885.1 Bacteroidales bacterium
AACGCCCTTTCGAAGCAGAACATCCGTGTTGACGTTCCTTGCCGTTTCACCGTTGGTATATCCACAGAGGCTGACAGTATGACCAACGCCGCTGAGCGTTTGCTCGGGCTCTCTACTGACAGCATCCAGAATATCGCCACCGATATTCTCTTCGGACAGCTCCGTCTCGTGATCGCGACGATGGACATAGAGGAGATCAACGCCGACCGTGACAAGTTCCTCGCCGCCGTCAGCCAGAACGTTGAGGCTGAGCTTCGCAAGATCGGTTTGAAGCTTATCAACGTCAACGTCACCGACATCCGTGATGAGTCCGGTTATATCGAGGCTCTCGGTAAGGAAGCTGCCGCCAAGGCTATCAATGACGCTAAGAAGAGTGTCGCTGAGCAGAACCGTTTCGGTGAGATCGGTAAGGCTGAGGCCGACAGGGATAAGGACATCCGAATCGCTGAGACTCAGAGAGATACCCGTATCAAGACCGCTGCCGCCAACGCTCTTGCGGTTCAGGGAGAAAACACCTCTAAGATTGAGATCGCCAACTCAGACGCGGCTCGTCGCGAGAAGGAGGCTGAGGCTGCCCGCATCGCGGTCGCCGCTGAGAAGGTCCAGGCCGCTAAGGCTCTCCAGGAGGCTTACCAGAGCGAGCGCGACGCTGAGCTTGCCCGTGCCGAGAGGGAGAAAGCCACCCAGCAGGCCAACATCGTTGTTCCCGCTCAGATTGACAAGGAGCGCCAGATCATCGAGGCTGAGGCTGAGGCTGAAAAACTCCGCAGAACCGCTAAGGGAGAGGCTGATGCCATCTACGCCAAGATGGAAGCCCAGGCTCGTGGTACTCTTGAGATATTGACTAAGCAGGCCGACGGTTTTGCCCAGTTGGTCGGTGCGGCTGAGGGTGATGCCCAGAAGGCTGTGCTCATGATGATCTCCGATCGTCTGCCTGAACTTGTCAAGACTCAGGTTGAGGCTGTCAAGGGTATCAAGATCGACAAGGTCACTGTCTGGGATGGAAATGGTGGCAAGGATGGTAAGACATCCACAGCTAATTTCATCTCCGGTCTGATGGGCTCGGTTCCTCCTCTCCAGGATCTTTTCAAGATGGCCGGAATGAGCCTTCCTGAATATATGAAGGGCAAGGAGGTCCCCGAGGATCAGGGAACAGGCAAAAAGGAGGTTAAGTAGTTATGCCGATAATTGTTAATGTCGATGTGATGCTTGCCAAGCGGAAGATGACTTCCGCCGAATTGGCCGAGAAGATCGGCATCTCAGCCGTGAATCTCTCGATCCTCAAGACCGGCAAGGCCAAGGGTGTCCGGTTCAGCACACTCGACGCTATCTGCAAAGCGCTTGACTGTCAGCCCGGCGACCTGCTGGAATACCGTCCGCCCGAGCCGGGAGCAGAAGAATAGTCAGCCTATCATCCATATCACGCAGCTGGCCGCCGAAGTAATTGTTAATGCGCCTCCCCCATATAGGGAGGCGTTGATTTGTTTTGGTATTAGTTCCCCAATTATTATATTTGCAAATCTGTAAATGCACAAAATGGCTTTGACGAATATAGTAACTTGGTGGAATGTTGATGCTGCTAGTTAAAGTCAAAGTAGTATTATTTATAATGATTTAACTTACTAATTATCATATTGTTATGAGTGATTATTTAATTTCTGGCACCTATGAGCGCCCCGAGATTGAAGAGGTTGTATTATCGTTAGAGAATCCTTTGATGCAGAATAGTGATGTCGATCCAGGGACTGGAGAAGGCAATCATGGTAATCATGATCTTTAACTGTCAGAATAATCATTGATATGAGACTTATTAATCGTCTTTTTGTCTGTCTTGCAGTTTTCTTTTCGGCTTCATGTGGGCAAGAAACAGATATGGTTCTTCCACAGGAAGAGAATCCCATTGTTGGCACACCATTGACTGTTCATGCTTCTTTGGGTGGAAATGATTTTACCCGTACAGCTATGCAGTCCGATGAGACATCTATTTTTTGGACGCTCAATGATGCGATTAATCTTTTCTATGGAGAGTTGTACTCCGGAAAATTCACAAGTAAGATTACAGAACCCAATATTTCTACTGATTTTACAGGTATCTTGAATGCCGCTACAGGTACAGTGCAAGAAGGAGGGGCAGCCAGGCAGTTCTGGGGGGTATATCCCTATAATTCTACTAACACATGTGACGGTGACGCTGTGTATCTGACTATTCCAAGTAAGCAGAGAGGAACTGTCGGGTCTTTCGCTAATAAACTGAATCCATCAGTAGCGAGATCTTCCGGCCTTGATTTGGCGTTCTATAATGTAGGAAGTTGGTTCAGGTTTACGGTTGGCCAAGATGATATAGTCTCTGCCACCTTCAAAGGAAACAACAATGAGACCGTCTCAGGTCGGGTACGTGTCTCTATGAACAGTAAGTCCAGGCCTGTATATCAAGTGGTTGAAGGAAAGAATACAATTACGATCACACCTTCTCAAACAGAGTGTTTCTTGGCAAACCAAGAGTATTGGATTGTTCTTCTTCCGCAAACATTTCAGTCTGGGTTCACGCTCATTCTCACAAAGTCGGATGGGACTAGTGCGGAATTTGTTTATTCATCTTCCGTGCCTTTTGACCGGTCATATTCGAATAGGAAGCTGTTGGCTGACTCAGGATTGGTTTTTGAGATGAACGAATCAGGTGACCATAATGTGGTTGAGGATCTCAGTGAAATGGGAACCGCTAACAGCTATATTGTAAGTAAGGCTGGGACTTATATGTTTAAGGCTATGCAAGGTAATACAAATGTTCCTGTCGAAGGTATAATGGGAGTCAAGGTCCTTTGGAAAACATTTGGAAACGAGACCACACCCACAGCCGATGACATTATTCCTGACACTGATGTCACATTCGGCGATGGTTTCATTACTTTCTCTACTAGTGAGGCTTTTTCAGAGGGTAACGCTGTGATAGCTGCTTATAGTGATGCCGAATGCACTTACGGTAATGTCCTCTGGAGTTGGCACATTTGGATGACAGACGAGCCGAAAGAGCATGTTTATAACAACTATGCGGGTATAATGATGGACCGGAATATAGGAGCGACCAGCGTCACTCCGGGAGAAATAGCTGCAATTGGCCTTTTCTATCAGTGGGGAAGGAAAGATCCTTTCCTCGGCCCGCAAAGCTATACTTTGAAAGATTATAATAATAATCTTAAATTGGCTGCCTCACGTATTAATACCAGCAATAGTAAGTGGCCGAGTCGTTCAAACGTTAACACCCCATGTGCACAAATTGACTTTGCAATTGCCAATCCAGCCACAATTGCTTCATATAATTCGATGAATCAAGATTGGTATTATACTGAAACGACTTCTACCGATAATACAAGGTGGAACAGTTCTAAGGGAGTTCAAGATCCGTGTCCTCCCGGATGGAGGGTTCCGGACGGAGGCCCCTCAGGAACATGGGCTAAAGCGCTTGGGACATATCTTAAAATTGATCCCATTGAATTTGATTATGAAAATAGAGGAGTACAATTAGGGGCGTCTTCAATCCATAGTCTTGGGAACGAAGATTATATCTGGTATCCTTTATCAGGTGGCTATTCTTTAAGTGATGGGTTGTTTTCCATTAGCGCTATTAATGGATATTGCTGGTCATGTACACCTTGCGATTTTGATTCACGTGCGCATGCTTTTTATTATGAAGGAGTCAAAGGGTTATCAAGTTCGAGATCACTAACTCCGACCATTGATGCATATCGTGCTAATGGTTATCCTGTTCGATGTGTTCAAGAATAGTTTCGTGTTACGGAAGTACTTGTTAATCAATTAATAACTGAATCAGATGGTGCCGATTTCGGTACCATCTGTTTTTGTATTGTGCGGTTAGTCAACTGTTTCTGCTCCACGGCCACTTTTTTTTCGTATATTTGAGCATTATGAGAAAAACACTATTCATTTCTTTAGCCCTTCTGCTTGCTTGTTGCGCTGGGGCTCCCAAGAGCGAGACAATCAATATCTCGACAATCCGTGACGGATGGCGTGGAAGAACTATCGAGACAAAGAATCTTGGCGCGAATCCCAATGTGATGCAATTGTTGCGTGCCTTTAATGAGGTCTGGCCATCCGCCGGGGCGGACTCCATAATCGCTGAGGCAGGGGACAGGCTTTTTGTGTCGAATGATGTCACGGAAGGAGGTTCCGGAAAAGTGTTTGTGGATTGCGAGGATTTCAATGTGGCTTCTTATGACCACGGCGACACTGGCGACCAGAGGACTGGTGCCCGGACATATTCAAGGGAAAACGGCCATACCCTTTTCGCTATACTGTTGGAACAAGTTAATCCTGAAGAGATTGAGTTCTGCTGTTTCTATGATTACGACCCAGCCACCGGTTTGTTGACTCCGGAAGAGGAGCCGTATGCCGATTTCAAACCCCAGCATGAGAAATCCATCCTGACATATTGGGTAACAGAGGGTGATTATGACCAGGACATCATCATCGTGGAGACCTCTCCGGATGACAGCTACCCGACTCTTTATCACCATTTTACCTTCGATGGTATGAAGCATGTCTTCAGTGGTTCCAGCCACGAGTACATCTATCCCGAATACGAGGAAGACTATGATCCGCTTCCAGAGAGTGCCACTTTACGGGCGGAGTCTGACCACTATTGGTTCTATACTTCAGTTGCCCGTCCAGCTTCGGAGGAGGATCCGGAGGTTCTGGCGCTTTGGATCAAGGATAAAGGTGAGGCGGAGGAAACTCGCTGGATCTGCACCACTTTCTCTTCTTCAGAGCCCAAATGGGCATTGATGAAAGACGGGAACGCTATCCCGGTCAGGGTTGATTCCGGCGATATCGCCTGCGCGGAAAACATTATTCCTGTTCCCTGGAACGCGGACCTGTTCTATGTTGACGGATGTCCGGACGCCAGGAATGTTTGGTCTTACATCCTGGATGTGAGCGATCCTGATGATGTCAAGGCAATTCAATTCCCATCTACGGAGGGATTCATCTCGTTTGATGTTCCCGGAAAGAAGATCCACCTCGGGGCATACCGCTACCATGAGGAAGGCGGCCGGTATTCGGTCGAGCAGATCTATACTGTTGACGGCAAATTTGTTTCAGAAAAAGTACTTGGAGATGAATAAGTTATTTGTTTTTGGAGCTGCCCTTTTGACGGCTCTTTCGCTTCAGGCGCAAAGCATAAAGTCCGGGACTTTATGGTACGACGGTTCTATTGATTATGAGGCCACTGTTCGTCAGGATGGATCTGTCCTGATGGAGGCTATGGCCGAGGGGCAGGAGATGGAGTTTGTGCTTGTTCCTGTGGAAGGGAAAAGCAATGCCTACACTGTCGCCGAAGGCTCGAATGAGGGTGCTGCCAATCCTTTCGGTCCAGGCCAGAACGTGAAGTATCGCCATCAGGATGGGATGACAGTCTTATGCGTCTATGATGGCCCCACCACGCTGGACAATATTCTCGTGATGACCCCG
>JAFROA010000172.1 GCA_017429885.1 Bacteroidales bacterium
CTGCGTGATCAATGATACTCACGTGCATTGGCCGGGACTTGAGAAGACCATCACCAAGGTCAATTCACTGGCTCCGTCCTGCGTGATCTGGAATGGGGATGCCTCCAACACCCAGGAGACCATCGAGAGCCAGATCGAGATATTCCTCGATCCTAAAATCTCAGCAAAGGATTACGCCTCCCGGACACCATATTTGTTCAGCCCCGGCAACCACGATTCCAGGGGAATGGCCAACCGCCATCTGGAGAGGGTCTGGATGTACCGCCAACCTGAGGAGAGGGCTCCGAGGGACTGGGATTTGGGTAGGAATTTCGCTGTCAGGATGGGGGATGTCGCCCTCATCGGGCTCGATACCGCCGAAGATAAAATGGACACCAACCCGCTTTTCGCCGGATTGTTCAACAGCGACGCTTATCGTCGCGCGCAGGTCGCTTGGCTCCGTGACGCCTTGAAGAGAAAAGACATCGCCAAGGCTCCTTACCTGGTGGCATTCTGCCATATTCCCCTGTTTGATTCCGATCCGAAGGCGAATCCTGGTGATCTCGCCCCGGCAGACAAGGATCCACGCTACTCTCCTGATTTCGCCATCTGGCAGCGCACTTGCGCCGAGCTATGGACTCCGCTTCTGGAAAAGGCTCATTGCCAGCTGATTATCACCGCCCATCAGCATGAGTATCGTCGTGACGATCCCGCTCCCGGAAGAAGCTGGACCCAGCTCGTCGGCGGCGGTCCCAGATTGGAGGAAAAGCATTTCCCCACTGTGATTGAAGGAAAGGTGGAGGGAGGCAGACTGAATGTCACCGTCCACAATATCCTCACCGGGCAGGTTGAGGATCAGGTGTCATTCGTTCCCAGAAAGCGTTAGCGAGCAGTCTCCGGCATCGAGGGCTTTCAAGGCCACCACGAGTTCCTCAGCCTCGGCTTTGTCGTGGAAAGGACCAACCTTGAACACCACGGCGCCGTTCTCCACACTCTTAGCGACATCCATCCCTGTCTTGCGTATGGCGTCCATCGCCCCGTCTGGCAGGGATTGTCCGTTTCCTGGATAGAACACCACGGTATACAGGCGCTCGGACTCAAGTTTCCTGGCGGAGGAGACGCTGATGGGCTCCCCGTCTTTATATGCCTTGATCTCCGCTGTGCGGAAGCCTTGTTTTTTGACCTTGTTGATGTTGGAGAGAGCGTCGGCATAGGTCCTGAACAGACCTGCAGAGCAGATGTACCTGTTTCCGGACTTCTTCTCAAAGACCGGGCTCAAACCCTTCAGGTCCGCCACTGTCGCTTTTCTTGACTGGGTGAACATCTGGATCTGATACACAATACCTTCCGGCAAAGTGTTATCCTCAGCGAAGCGACCTTCGGGCAGGATCATGAACGAATAGTCGAATTTCCTCTCGGGCTTCTTCATGGCCAAAGAGGGGGACGGACCGTAACTGTTTCGGGTGAAAGTGTAGCCGGAAGACGCTCCGACAACATCCTTATCCGCCCTGGCTTGTAATTTACTGATATCCAGGACTATTCCATTGGCCAAGAACTCCATTTCCAGAGCCTGCAGACCTTTCATGGCCTTCTGGAGAGAGTCGTTGAGAGCCGGGAGCTGGAGCTCTTTGCTCAGGATTTCTTCCGAGAGGACGGCTTTCCTCTCCTCCGTAGCGGTGGAATACTCGGCCCTCAAGTTCTCGAGCCCTTTGCTGAAACGTGAGACGGAGTCGCGAAGAGAGCGGACTTCCCTCATCTTGTCCATATATCTCCTTGCTTCCTCTCCCGACATGTCTTTGTCTCCGGTAGCGGCTCCGTTATCCATTCTGGCAGGGTCTCTGGCAGGAATCAGGGAAGCCAATTGTCTGAGGGCGCTGATGTCGGTGACTGCCTCGCGCACGGGCATACTGTCATATTCGAGCACGTATATGCGCACGCTATCCTTGCCACAGTCGCGGTTGGACGCGAAAATGGAATACTTCCCGTCCTCCGTATTCATGAACAGGAAATCGTCGTAAGGTGAGGAATATGGGAACCCCATGTTGACAGGGATATCCCAGTCCCCGGTATCGCTGTTCCAATGAGAGACATACAGGTCGTAGCCACCCATGCCATACAGACCCTTTGAGGCGAAGAACAGGGATTCTCCGTCCGGGGAAAGCATGGGGTAAATCTCGTCAGATGAACTTGTCAGCTGCTCGTTGATCAGTGTGGGAGCAGCCCACAAAGAATCCTCCAGAACCGTTCTGTAGATGTTCCTTATCCCGTTCTCGTCGGTGGCGGAATAGTAGAGATCCCTGGTCCCTTCCGGGAAGTATATGGCCTGTGAGAGCCCTGTTCCTCCAAGTGAGTCAAGCTGGTTGGGAGTTTTTCTCCATCCGTGATTCACCAGAGGGTAATAGAGTAGAAAGTCCTTGAGAGGGAAATCTTGTCTGGCCACAACCACCGGCTGGCTGCAGAAGTCCATCATTGACTGGCCGTTACCGCATATTATCATCATGTCCTCAACTCGGTCAATCGAGGTCGAGTCGATCTCGGCCACTTTCTGGCAGAGGGATACGGCTAAGGGAAAGTCATAAGCTTGTCTGGCCGAGTCCGCTTGGGCGATGATTCTGTCGACAATTGTCTGCGACCCCGCTTCAGGCACGGTAATCAGCAGGGTAGAGAATATGATGAATAAACAAAGAGTTATCTTTTTCATTCCGAAAATCGGAGTCAATGCATCTGCAAAAATAAGAAATACTTGGCAGATAATTTCTTTCTTAGAAAAAAATGCTAAATTTGTACCCTTATTTTTATGCCCGAAAGCAAAAACAATAAAAATATAAAGTAAAACATTATGCAAAGTAAAGGTTGGATAAGGCTTGTCGCCATCTTGCTCGCCATCGCTTCGATCTGGCAGCTATCTTTCACAGCGGTGACAACCATCCAGGAAAGGAAAGCGGACAAGTTCGCGGAGAAAGCCGCCCAGGTGGCCATGAACACCGCCGCGTTCGCCAAGGTTTCCCCGGAGAGCCAGGCTTACTATCTGGACTCCATAAGAAAAGACCAGAACAGGGTCTACATTGATTCCATCTCTTCGAAGAAGGTTTATCTCTGGAACACCTACAAGGATTGCAAGGCCAAGGAGATCAATCTTGGTCTGGATCTCAAGGGAGGTATGAACGTCATGCTCCAGGTCCAGTTGCAGGATCTTGTCAGGGCTCTCTCTGGAGACAACCCCAATCCGGCGTTCCAGAAGGCTCTTTCTCTCGCGAAGGAGCGTAGCGTCAACTCCAGGGATGATTTCATAACCCTCTTCGGCAATGCTTGGAAAGAAGTCGCAGGTGGTCAGAGACTTGCCCAGGTCTTCGGAACATACGAGATGAAGGACAAGATCAAGCCTGAGTCAACAGACGCTGAGGTCTTGACAGTGATCCGCGGTGAGGCCGAGAGTGCCGTCGCCAACTCCTTCAACGTGTTGAGGAACCGTATCGACCGCTTTGGTGTGACCCAGCCCTCTATCCAGAAGCTCGGAAACAGCGGACGTATCCTTGTTGAGCTCCCTGGTGTCAAGGAGCCTGAGCGTGTGAGGAAACTCCTCCAGGGAACAGCTTCCCTCGAGTTCTGGGAGACTTTCACCAACCAGGAGATATCCGGATACCTCGCTGAGGCCAACGCCAAATTGGCTGAGATTCTCGCGGGTGAGAACACCGCGGCTCCCGCCGAGGCTGAGGAAGCCAATGAGGCCAAGCCTGAGGGTGATGACTCTGTCCTTAATGCCGAGATTGCCCAGAACCAGTCTGCGGACGCTGATCTTGAAGCTTACAAGAAGCAGAACCCCTTGTACGCTGTCCTTACCCCTTCACAGTACACCGGCAACGCCTGCATAGGTTTCGCTTCCGGAATCGACACCGCGAAGGTCAACAGGTATCTCGCTATGCCTCAGATCGCCGAGATATTCCCGGCCGAGTTCATCCCCATGTGGACCGTCAAGCCCTCTGAGATGTTCGAGTCTGACAATATCTTCGAGCTCGTCGCCATCAAGTCCACTTCCCGCAACGGAAAGGCCAAGCTTGACGGTGGTGTCGTCACAGACGCCCGCGTGGTCTACGATCATGGCACCAACGGAGAGCCTTCAGTCTCCATGAGCATGAACGCTGAGGGTGCCAATATCTGGGCCCGCATGACTGGTGACAATGTTGGTAGGCAAATTGCCATCGTCCTCGATGGAATGGTCTATTCCTATCCTAACGTAAATAGCGCCATCACTGGTGGAAACTCCTCTATCACAGGTCATTTCACTCCTGATGAGGCCACCGACCTCGTGAACGTCCTCAAGTCCGGTAAGCTTCCCGCTCCCGCTACCATCATCCAGGAGCAGGTTGTCGGACCTTCCCTCGGTGCCAAGTCAATCAGGGCTGGTATGATCTCCTTCCTTATCGCTTTCCTCCTCGTCCTGCTCTACATGATATTCTTCTATCAGGGAGCCGGTATCGCCGCTGACATCGCTCTTCTTTGCAATGTCCTGCTGCTCTTCGGAGTTCTCGTGTCGTTCGGAGCTGTCCTGACCCTGCCAGGTATCGCAGGTCTCGTCTTGACGATGGGTATGGCTGTTGACGCCAACGTTATTATATATGAACGTATCAAGGAGGAGCTTGCCGCCGGCAAGGGCCTGAGCAAGGCTGTGGCTGACGGTTACAAGAACGCTTACTCCGCCATCATCGACGGTCAGGTCACTACCCTCCTCACCGGTATCGTTCTCTTCATCTTCGGTTCCGGTCCTGTCCAGGGCTTCGCCACCACGCTCATCATCGGTATCATCACCTCTGTTCTCACATCCATCTTCATCACCCGTCTTATCTTCGACGACCGTATCAAGAAGGGTAAGAACATCACGTTCGAGAACAGCCTCACGAAGAACTTCCTCAAGAACACCCACTTCGATTTCATCAGCGCCCGCAAGGTCTCTTACATTGTCTCCGGCGTTTTGATCCTCATCTCCCTCGTGTCCATCTTCACCAAGGGCTTCACCTATGGTGTTGATTTCACTGGAGGTCGTACCTATGTGGTCCGCTTCGACAAGCCGGTCACAGCTGAGGAGATCCGTCAGGCCGCTATCGCGGAGTTCGACGGAGCTGTCGAGGTCAAGCAGTTCGGTGGTGAGAGCCAGATGAAGATCACGACCCAGTATAAGAATGATGAGGAATCCTCTGAGGTTGACGCTGAGGTCGAGGGCAAGCTCTTCAACGCTCTCGCTCCGTTCTTCGCTGAGAAGTTGACGATTGATGAATTCAAGTCAACTCTCGGGAACGCCAACGGTATCATCTCATCTGACAAGGTCGGTCCTACCATCGCCAACGACATCAAGCGGGACGCTGTTATCGCTGTCATCCTCGCCCTTATCGTGATCTTCGCTTACATAGCCTTCAGGTTCAGGGGCTGGACATGGGGTCTTGGTGGTGTTGTCTCTCTTGCTCACACCGCTATCATTGTCATCGGTTTCTTCTCATTGTTCTCCGGCATCCTGCCGTTCAACCTTGATGTTGACCAGACGTTTATAGCGGCTATCCTGACGATCATTGGATATGCCATCAACGATAACGTGGTTATCTTCGACCGTATCCGTGAGTACAGGACACTGCACCCGAATACGGACATCAAGACGAACACGAACCTGGCTTTGAACGCGACCCTCACCCGTACGGTCAACACCTCTGTCTCCACTCTCGTGACCATGCTCGCTATCGCGATCTGGGGCGGTGAGTCCATCAGGGGTCTCGCGGTCGCTCTCATCCTTGGTATCTTGATCGGTACTTACGCTTCCATCTTCATCGGTACTCCGGTGATGTACGATGCCACCATTGCTCGTCAGAAGAAGTTTGCCGCCGAGTCTGCCAAGGGAGCCAAGAAGTCTTCAAAGAATTAATTCTTCAAGCGAATATTTATTATTGGGAGCGTCGTCCTTAGGGGCGACGCTCTCTTGTTTATGATTATATAAAAAGCTACATTTGTACGTTTTAAATCAACACTTTTTTCATCATGAGAGAAAAATTCCGTATCGAATCCGACCTGCTCGGCGAGCTTCAAGTTCCGGCTGATGCCTATTACGGCGTGCAGACCCAAAGGGCATTGAATAACTACAAGATATCCACGACCAGGATGTGTCATTATCCTGATTATGTCATAGCGATGGCGTGTATCAAATATGCGGCCGCGAAGACCAACAAGCAGTTGGATGCCCTGTCTCCCGAGATCGCCGATGCCATCATGCAGGCGAGTAAGGAGATAATTGACGGCAAGTTCCACGATCAGTTCCCTGTAGATATGATGCAGGGAGGAGCTGGAACCTCTGTCAATATGAACGCGAATGAGGTGATAGCCAACAGGGCCCTCGAGATTATGGGACACCAGAAAGGTGAGTACAAATACTGCTCGCCCAACGATCACGTCAACTGTGCCCAGTCAACCAACGACGCTTATCCTTCCGCGTTCCGCTACGCTTTCATCAGGATGAACCGCAAGCTCGAGGCCAGCCTTAAGGATTTAATAAACGCCTTCCGTGCTAAGGGTGAGGAGTTCAAGGATGTGATCAAGATGGGGCGTACGCAGTTGCAGGATGCCGTCCCGATGACTTCCGGCCAGGAATTCCACGCCTACGCTACCAACCTTGAAGAGGAAGTGGCTAATCTTGAGAGGAATGTGAACCTATTGTATGAGATTAATATGGGAGGAACAGCCATCGGCACAGGCCTTAACGCCAAGCCTGGTTTCGCCACCCTTTGCGCTGCTAATCTGACTGAGCTCACGGGCGAGAAGTTCATCGCTGCCCCTGACCTTGTGGAAGCCACTCCTGACACAGGTGCTTATGTGAGCTATTCTGGTGCTTTGAAGAGACTTGCGGTCAAGCTTTCCAAGATATGTAATGACCTCAGGCTTATGGCTTCCGGACCTCGCTGCGGACTGAATGAGATCAATCTGCCGCCGAAGGCTCCCGGATCATCGATTATGCCAGGTAAGGTGAATCCTGTCATCCCGGAGGTTACCAACCAGGTTTGCTTCAAGGTTATCGGCAACGATGTCACCGTCTCCTTCGCCGCTGAGGCTGGACAGCTCCAGCTTAATGTGATGGAACCTGTTATAGCCCAATCTATTATGGAGAGTATCACATGGCTTACCAACGCCATGAACACCCTCCGGAAGGAGTGCGTGGAAGGCATCACCGTCAACAAGGAGCGTTGCTATGACATGGTCAAGAACAGCATCGGTATCGTCACCGCGCTTAACCCGATCATCGGCTATAAGGCCAGCACAAAGATTGCCAAGGAGGCTCTTGAGACAAACCGTTCGGTCTATGACATAGTTCTTGAGCAGGGCGTGATGACCAAAGAGGATCTTGACAAGGCTCTTGATCCAGAGAATATGATAGGATAACCATAACCCTTTTTAATTAATATTTTAATCCATGAAAAGACTTATTGTTTTGGCGGCCATGCTGCTGCCAGTGATGACCCTCATGACCTGATGCGGCGGGGGTACTAAGAATCTATCTGACAGGGACATCTTGTCGCTTATCTACCAGAAAGCTGGCGGTGACTCCTGGGAAGATAAAGACAAGGAGAACTGGAACAGCGAGGAAGATCTTGGCAAATGGAAGAATGTGAAAGTCAATGAGGAAGGCCGCGTGACTGAACTCTCCATCCGCGGTTCCGGTGAGATCCCCGCTGAGATATCAGGACTGACCGAGTTGAAGAACCTCTACCTCTTCCTTCCGGACGAGGTACAGTTCCCCGAGGTCCCCGAATCCCTTGAGTCCCTTGACATCAGCGGAGGATGCGGAACCATCCCCGAGAGCTATTATGACCTCTCCAACCTCAAGAGAATCAGCATCACCACTTCCGGGCTTAAAGGTGGCATCGATCCAAAGGTCGCCAATTTGAAGAATCTTGAGCACCTTCAAGTTGACCAGACCGCAGGGCTGATTGGCAGTGTGGATGCCGCTGAAGCTGTGCTTCCGGCTGAGATATTCTCAATGGACAACCTTAAAAGGATATTCCTTCGCAAAGTCTCTACTAGTGGTGTTATCCCCGCTACTATCGGTGAGATGAAGAACCTCCAAAGCATCACCATCGCTGCTTGCGGCCTTACTGGCGAGATTCCCAAGGAGGTGGGCAA
>JAFROA010000173.1 GCA_017429885.1 Bacteroidales bacterium
CATCCTTCCTCCGAATCTACCTCTATAGTCAAACATTTACATCATATCAGACACGGAAATTTGCAAGTGTCCCGATTAAAGAGATTAGATGGTTATTATTCTAATTCCTATTTCATAAGCATTGTCAATCCCAAAGTTAGCAAAATATATAACAGATTGCGCAAAATGAGATTTTTTATGCGCAATTTACCCCCCCCGGTACATAAAAAATGTAAAATATAACACAAAAAAAGCGCCTGCGAACGCAGACGCTTTTATGCGGAGGCGGAGGGATTCGAACCCCCGGAACGTTGCCGTTCAACAGTTTTCAAGACTGCCGCCATCGACCACTCGGCCACACCTCCAATATTTTGCAGCGGCAAAGATAAAGATAAAAACCTTCCCGCCAAAATTATTTCGTCCTTACTTCCTTCTTATCCTTCTCCGGCTCGTCACTTCTGGCGAAGAACTTATACTGGAAGAATATCAGATACAGGGCCCCTACCGTCACGCAACTGTCGGCGAAATTGAACACTGGGGCAAAGAATAAAAAGTCCTTTCCTCCCACAAAAGGCATCCATGAGGGCCATGTCGTGTCGATGATCGGGAAATAGAACATGTCCACAACCCGCCCGAACATGAAAGGGGCGTAATTGAATATGATTCCGTAGAAAAGACTGTCGATGATATTCCCGAAAGCACCCGCGGTTATCAGGACGAGGCCCCAAAGCACTCCCGTCGGGACCTTGGGCGTCCCATCCTCCAGGAGAACCTGGGCGCCGCCCTCATCCACCGATTTGCGGACCAGGGAAGTTATCCACCAGCACAGGGCAGCGAAAAGGCCTATCCTGAAAAACGAGAGCAGGAATTTCCCGACTGCACCACCGAACTTCATCCCGAAGGCCATTCCCTCATTCTCTATGAACAGAATCTGGAACCAGTTGCCTATCACATAGATATGCTGGCCGATCTCCATGTTGGTCTTCACCACGATCTTGATGATCTGGTCAATCACCACAAGGAGAACACCCAGAAGAAGGAATCTTTTACCTTTGGAGATACTCACTAGTTGCGGCCTTTTTTGGCAAGCATTTCCTTGGCCTCGACGGTCAAGGTGGCATGAGGCACAAGACGAAGCCTCTCTTTCGGGATCAACTTACCCGTCACACGGCACACGCCATAAGTCTTGTTCTCGATACGAACAAGGGCAGCCTCAAGGTTTTGGATGAACTTATACTGCCTCTGGGCAAGCTGACTGGCCTCTTCCTTGAAAAGCTGATACGCACCGTCATCCTCAACCGTCTTGAAGGAAGGGGTAGTGTCCTCGATGTCGTTGCTCCCATTGTGCATAATCACCTTACGGAGGGTGTTATATTCCGTCCTCGCCTTCTCAAGTTTATCATTGATGATAACCTTGAACTCAGCTAGTTCCTCATCGCTGTAACGTGTCTTCTCCACCTCGGGTGTCTGCACGTTCTCTTTTAAATCCTCTGACATGGCTATAAACTAAATCAGGTTTATACTCTACTCAGCACCATCCTCAAAACTCCCTCATCCCACTCGACATCGACAGCCTCCTTCGGGGCGTCTTCCCCATTCCTGATCTCAATTGAGAGCGCCAGGGTCTGGGCTGAGACATAATCATTGTAAATCCGGAGAGCGGACTCGACTTCGTCGCGAACGTTTCCGTCTGCAAATATAATAACTTCTATCTTATCAGTGACATCGAATCCACTGTCTTTTCTCAAATTCTGGATCCTGTTGATAAGTTCTCTCGCAACTCCCTCTTTTTTAAGTTCTTCCGTAACTTGGACATCGAGAGCTATAGTGAGAGGACCTTCTGTGGCGACAAGCCATCCGGGCATGTCCTCGGAGGAAATCTCATAATCGGACGGGCCAAGCGTGACATCTCCGGAAGGCAGGTTCAAGACATATTCAGAGCCAGCCGCCTGGGCGTTTTGTATGGCGGATATCGTGGCCTGATCGAGAGATGCGAAAGCCCCTGCGATTTCCTTCATCTGCTTGCCATAAACCTTGCCGAGAGTCTTAAAGTTCGGCTTGATCTTCTTGGTGATGATCCCGGTGGTGTCGGAGATGAACTCCGCCTCCTTCACGTTGACCTCACCCAATATTATTCCCTTGACCTGCTCGAGCTGCGAGCGCACCTTGTCTGAGATGACGGGGATGACCAGCTTGGACAACGGCTGACGCACCTTGATGGAAACCTTCCTGCGGAGAGCCAGAACCATGGAGGTGGCTTTCTGGGCCAACGCCATCCTTTCCTCAAGGTCCGTGTCTATTACAGAAGGATCACTCTCCGGCAGGA
>JAFROA010000174.1 GCA_017429885.1 Bacteroidales bacterium
AAAACTTCTTCATCACAGCGTCCCTCCCTCAATCTCGCGGTCCTCACCTCCAAGCAGGATTGTGGTGAGTCCTATAATAACCAGCATAATGAAAGACAAGGCGGCTCCATAGTTCCACATCGAGGAGTTGATATTCTCCTGAATGATGGTTCCAAAGAGCTTTATCTTGTTGTTAGTCAGGAACTCTGATATGGCGAAAGTGCTGACGGTCGGCATGAAGACCATCAGGATGCCACTGAATATTCCCGGCTTTGAAAGGGGCAGGGTGATTTTGCGGAACACCTCTGACGGGGTTGCCCCAAGGTCAGCGGCAGCCTCCCCATAGGATTTGTCCATCTTGAGGAGCACATTGTAGATCGGGTAAATCATGAACGGCAGATAGTCGTAGACCATACCGAAGATCAATGTCCCTTTCCCGAGGGTGAAGCCGAACACGTTGAAGAGCTCCGCGGTCGCCAGTGTCCTCATGAGGGCGTTAACCCACATCGGGAGGATGAAGAGGATGGCGGTGACGGCTGATTTGTTGAGATCCTTATTGGCCAAGATGTAGGCAGCGGGATATCCCAACAATAAGCAGATCAATGTGTTCTCAATAGCTACCTCAATCGACACCGCAAATGTGCTGAGGGCGTCGCCATCGGAGAAGAACCGGGTGATATTGGAGAGTGTGAACCCTCCGCTCCCGTCTCTCAGCGCATAAAGCACGATCAACAGGAGAGGCAGCGCGACAAAGAGTACAAGGAATATGAAATAGGGTAGTGCCCAGTTACTTCTCTTGCCCATTTCCCGCCTCGACTATGATATCCTCAGGTTGGATGCTGATAGCGACAAGGTCACCCTTGTCCCAGATGTCGTCGGTGTCGACGTAAAGATATTCCCCGCTATCGGTCTTGACAGTGAGGTGGTAGTGGTCTCCCTTATAGAGGATGAACCAGACTTCTCCTGTGGTGATTCCGTCCTCGACATGATCCCAGAGATCCACCTTTGAGAATTGGATGTGGGCTTTGGGATGCCCGGTCGAGCCGGGCATGACGGTGATGGGGGCGCACTCAAACTCCTCGCCGAGCATCTCGATGTGATTCTCGTCGATGATCTCGCACTCCAGCACGTTCTCGGTCCTTTCTTTCCTCATGACCTGGATGTCGTCAGGATTGATCTTCATCTCTACGACAGTCCCGGGCTCGTAAGCGTCATAATCCTGTATCTGGAGCTCGTTGCCTGAGTCAGTGTCGACGTACATCTCATAGTGGACGCCTTTGAAAGCGCAGGAGTTGACTTTTCCTGTGAACTGGGCGCCTTCGATGCTGGTGCCGATCACAACATCCTCAGGACGGATCACGACATCGACAGGGACATTCTCACCGAATCCTTCGTCCACGCAAGGGAAGTCATGTCCGATGAAGCTGACCTCCCGGTCACGTATCATCGTGCCGTTCAATATGTTGCTCTCGCCGATGAAGTCCGCCACAAATGAGTTTACCGGCTCGTTGTAGATGTCGGTAGGGGTGCCGATCTGCTGGATCTTTCCCTCATTCATGACAACGATGGTGTCGCTCAGGGTAAGGGCCTCACCTTGGTCATGTGTGACGTAGATGAAGGTGATGCCGAGTTTCTGGTGCATCTCCTTGAGTTCTATCTGCATGTCCTGCCGCATCTTGAGGTCAAGGGCGGCCAAAGGCTCGTCCAAAAGAAGTACCTTGGGCCGGTTGATGATAGCCCTCGCAATGGCGACCCTCTGTTGCTGCCCGCCGGAGAGGGAATCCACGTTACGGTCCTCGTAATCGCTCATGCTCACGAGCTTAAGGACTTTTTTGACTCTGGTCTCTATCTCGTCCTTAGGTACTCCTTTAAGTTTGAGTCCAAAGGCTATATTGTCATAAACGTCGAGGTGAGGGAATAAAGCGTAGCGCTGAAATACAGTGTTGAGCGGCCTCTGGTGTGGGGGAATGCCAGCGACATCACGGAAATCCGATTTACCGCCCTTACCTTCCCACTCCATCATGATCTTGCCCTCATCCGGCTGGAGGAACCCGGCCAGGAGGCGCAGGAGAGTTGTTTTCCCGCATCCTGAGGGACCAAGCAAGGTCACGAACTCGCCTTTACGGATGTAAAGAGAGATGTCTTTCAGTACTTGATTGCCCCCGAATGACTTCGAGACATGCTCGATGTCAATGATGATGTTCTCGCGTCCTGTCATTACCGCTTCCTGGGGATGTTTAGGTAGTACATTGCTCCCAGTGTGAGGGATGTTTGTTTAAAGAAAGAATTGTAGCATGCGGCGGCGTGGATCCTCAGGTCCTTCCCGCAATTGAGTGGGAACCAGTGGGCGGCGAGGCCGAATGTGCCATTCTTATAATACTCATGGGTTTTCTCATAACCAGCCCTGCCGATGAATTCCCATTTATCTGAAGGATTGAACTTCGCTGTGGTGAAGGCCGTGAATCCGTCTTCAAGTATATTAATGGCGTTTCCCACCTTATTGGAGAAGTCCAGCTGAAGGGTCCAGTCTCCGAGCTCCACCTGGTTGCCGAGAGAAAACATCCACTCATAGCCTCCGTCCCAATTCTCGATCATGTTGGTGCTGTAGAGCAGGCTCACTGGGCCGTAATATCCTTGATACTGAAGGGAATAAGCCATAGCGTCGAAAGGCTTTTCACCATAGGGCGAGCTGACGGCTTGAAGGAATAGGCCTGTGGTCTCCTCGCTATTCATCCAGCCGGCCTTGAGGCCCCACTGGTAGCACTGGAATTGGTTGTAGAGCGAGGACATCATGTCCCAATGGATCTCGTAATCGTTCTGCTCCAGCTCAAAGCCTCCGAAAGCGAGAACCTGCTTACCGGCGGTGATAATGAAGTTGCCAGGGGCATATTCAAGATATGCCCAGTCGCACCAATTCACGTCATCGGAACGCCATGTGTTCTGATACAGGTACTTAGGCTCAGGACTGAGCCAGTGGTTGCAGATGCTGAACGAGAGTTTGTCAGAAATGTCTCCCTCGAAAAGAGAATAAAGTGAAGAATTGCCGAGAGTCGCCTCTTCATATTTCCCATCGTAGAAAACCGGATTGAAATCAATCCTCGGAATGATGGTGATCCCGGCACTGGCGCCGGAATCGTCAGCCCCTTGCGCCTGGGCAAGGGTGCAAAGCAGGATCGAAGCCGCTAAAACAACCAGTTTCTTCATTTAAACCCATAAAAAATTATTTAGTTCAACTTGAGCCGCGAAAATAATAAAAAAAACGCTAATTCCCGGATTTCTTCAAAGTAATTAATATCACTCCGTTGGCGCCGCGCACTCCATATATGGCCGCCGCCGCATCTTTAAGCACATCCACTGAGTCAATATCGTATGGATTAATCGCGGCGATGTCGTCCATCACGACTCCATCGACAACGAATAATGGAGTTGTGCTGCTGTTAATGGAGTTTATACCCCTTACGTAGACATTAGCAGATGTAGGGCCAGTACTTTCGACCCTCACTCCCGGCACCATGTCTCTAAGGTAATCGTATACTGTGTTGAACACTCTTGTGTTCTTTTCTTTTTTGTGGCTCACGGAATATGTCAGGTCATCTTTAGAGACTTGGCCGTATCCAAGGTTGATCGGCTCGTCATTGAACACAGGCGATGATGTGTTTCTCGAGGAGGCGCAGCCGAAAGCGAGAGCCATCGCCATGAAAATGAAAATATAAGAAGTCTTTCTCATGATTATCAGCTATTTTGAGTTCTTTTCTACTATGTTGTGTACCACTGCCGTGGTGTCTTCCAGGCGAAGTCGCAGCCATTCCTCCACCTTCTGGATCTGATCGTTAGAAAGAGGTTTCTTTGACCTGGCTAGGATTATAGTCTGCTCCTTGACATTGAGACTGTCATCAACCGCGGCTCCCTTGCCGATCGAAATGTCTTGGATGTCGGGGTAACTGTAGCGGATCTCTTTCGCGATCCGTTTATAGTTGATCTCGCGGCCCTTGATGTCGCCAAGCTCTTTTTCCAGCTTCTTGATCTCAGCCTCCTTCCTGGCGAGGTCGTCCTCAGCCCTCTCGTAAATTCCCCTGAGAATCTGGTCGGTGGATTTCTCGACTGAGCCGAGGTCGCTCTCGTTGATGTTCAGGCGGCTTACATCGATCCCATGAGCGGAGGCGGACAGATTGAGGGCATTTATCTCATCCTCGCTCAACTTGCTTCCCGCATAGAAGATATCCACTTTGCGGTCTTTGCCGCTTGATATGCTGTAGTCATAGATGTATCCCTGGCTGAAGGTCTTGTTGGCGGCTACAAATGCCTGGACATTGCGCTCAAGATTGTTGTCTCCGATCATCACCGCGGCACTCCAAAGGCTCGGCACCGTGACCGCCAGAATAGCGAGTGTCATCAGAGTCCTGGTCCTTTTAGTCACTGCCGGTGAGGCGTATTCAGTGTCCTTGAACCTCAGATATTTGGACATTATGTATGTCGCCAGGATGATGAACACGCAGTTGATGAGGAAGAGGAGCATCGCCCCTCCGAAGAACCTCAAGTTGAGCTTCGCCAGACCGTACCCTGCGGTACAGAGAGGAGGCATGAGGGCGGTGGCGATAGCCACTCCGGCTATCACCGTCCCCTTGTCTTTTCGGCAACTCTCAAGCATGCCGGCGAGGCCACCGAAGAAGGCGATCAACACGTCGTATATGCTTGGCCTTGTCCTGGCCATCAGCTCGGTCGGATTGACCAGGTTGAGAGGGGATATCAGGAAATATATTGAAGCGGCCAAAAGGCTGACACTCACCATGATAAGGAGGTTGCGCAGGCTCTCGGTCAAAAGCTTGGTGTCGTTTGTGCCCATAGCCAGGCCAATCCCTATGATGGGCCCCATCAAAGGGGAAATGAGCATGGCGCCGATGATGACCGCCGTGGAGTTGACATTCAAGCCCACCGAGGCTATG
>JAFROA010000175.1 GCA_017429885.1 Bacteroidales bacterium
CCTTGCCCATCCTGATGGACTTGATCTCCGTCCCGACCAGCACGATTCCAGCCTCGTAAGTCTCGAGAAACTCGTAGTCAAACGACGCTTTCTTGTTCTTGATCTCTATCCTATGCTCTTTCTTGGCCGCCATATCTCAAACACATGAATCACAAATATACCACTTTTTTGTGAAGCGCTGAAAAATGATTAAGTTCGCGACTGCTTTATAATTAGAGATGATGAGAAAGTTCATTTTGGTGGCAACTTTCGCCGCCGCGCTGCTCATTTCGGGTTCATGCGCGAAGTACAAGTACGAGACAGTCAAGGGTGATCCCCTCAAGACCAAGATCTACACGCTTGACAATGGTCTGAAAGTTTATATGACCGTCAACAAGGAGACTCCCCGGCTCCAGACCTACATTGCCGTTCGTGTCGGTAGTAAAGACGACCCGCATGAGACAACCGGTCTGTCACATTATCTTGAGCACCTTATGTTCAAGGGCACGGAGAGTTTCGGTACCTCGGACTATGAGGCTGAGAAACCCATGCTCGATCAGATCAGGAGTCTTTTCGAGGAGTACAGGACCAAGACGGACCCTCAGGAGAGGATAGCCCTTTACCATGTGATCGACTCTATCAGCTATGAGGCCTCCAAGATCGCTATTCCCAATGAATATGATAAACTCATGTCCATCATCGGATCGACTGGTTCCAATGCCTTCACATCCAATGACATGACTGTTTATCAGGAGGATATTCCCTCGAATCAGATAGAGAATTGGGCCAAGATCCAGGCCGACAGGTTCATCCACCCAGTCATCCGCGGTTTCCACACCGAGCTGGAGGCTGTGTACGAGGAGAAGAACATGAGCCTTACTGAGGATGATTCCAAGGCCATGGAAGCTATTGATTCAGTGCTGTTTTCCCGCCATCCATACGGTATTCAGACCACTATAGGCACCCAGGAGCACCTCAAGAATCCCTCAATCATCAATATTGAGAACCACAGGAGCAATTTCTATGTTCCCAATAACGTGGCTATCTGTGTGTCTGGAGATTTCGATCCGGACTCTTTCGTCCAGACCATTGAGAAATACTTTGGGGAGTGGGAACCTAATCCCGGGATCAAGACTCTGAACTACGAGCCGGAGCCCCAGATCACCAAACCCGTCGAGAAGACAGTGTATGGTCTTGACGCTGAGTTCGTCATGATCGGTTGGAGGACACCTGGAGACAAGGATATTCTCAGGAGTGAGGTCGGAGGGATTGTCGGTTCCGTCCTTTATAATGGTGCCGCCGGTCTAGCTGACCTGGATCTTGTCCAGGCTCAGAAAATAGGTGGATTCTATGCCATGGATTATTCACGTCCGGACTATGGCGAGTTCCTCCTTGTGGGTTATCCTCGTGAGGGACAGACTCTTGAGGAGGTTCGTGACCTGATGCTCGAGGAGGTCGGAAGGCTTCGCACCGGCGATTTCGATGAGGATCTGATCAAGTCCACTATCAACAATATCAAGCTAAGCCAGATGGCCCAGTTTGAGAGCAACGGCCGCAGGGCGATGGCTTTTGTCAATTCCTTCATCAGCGGACACAATTGGAAGGATGACGCCCTTCAGTTGAACCGTCTTGAGAAGGTCACAAAGACGCAGGTCACCGATTGGGCTAACGAATATCTCGGAGCCAACAGCTATGCCTTGGCTTACAAGAGGATAGGAGAGGACCCTAATATCGACAAGATCGCCGCTCCGGCTATCACTCCTATTGAGACCAACCGTCACATGCAGAGCGACTTCCTGACCTCTATCCAGAATTCTGAGGTTTCTCCGATTGAGCCGGTGTTTCCGGATTTCACCAAGGATATGGCCAGGGATGAACTTACCGGAGGTGTTGAGTTCCTGTATAAGAAAAACGAGATCAACGATATCACCAGTTATGTGGCGATATTCGATAAGGGCACCCAGAACGATCCTCGTCTCGATCTGGCGTTCAGCTATTTAAGCTATCTTGGAACACCGACCAGAAGCGCTGAGCAGATTAAGAAGGACATGTATTCCCTGGCTTGCTCGTACTCTCTCTCCGCCGGCCCTATACAGACGGTAGCAAGGGTCAGGGGACTTGAGGAGAATATCGGAGCTGCGATGGATATAGTCGAGGATCTCGTGTTCAACGCTGTTCCCGATACAGTCGTCCTCTCCGCTCTCAAGGCTGACGCATTGAAAGAAAGGGCAGACAATAAGTTGAGTCAGGGCGCATGCTTCTCCGCCTTGCAGGATTATGTTTTTTACGGACCTGAGTTCATAGCAAAGTCGACCCTCTCCAATGAGCAGATTCTTTCGCTCAAGTCTGAGGATCTTCTTGGAGCCATAAAAGACCTGTTTACCAAGAAACATGAGGTTCTTTATTACGGACCTTCAGAGGAGGTGGCCGCAAGGAAGATGGTCATGGACCATCATAAGATAGCCGACAATCCCGAGCCTCTTGTCAAGGATCGCCCGATTCATCGTCAAGTCTCTGGTAATGAGGTACTTCTGGTTCCTTATGACGCTAACCAGTTCTACTATGTACAGTATTCGGACAGGGGAGAGAAGTTTGATGTCTCGAACGATCCCGGTGTCACGATGTACAACAATTATTTCGGAAGCGGAATGAACGCTATTGTCTTCCAGGAGATGCGTGAGGCTCGTGGTTTGGCATATTCAGCCAGAGCGTCTCTCAACACCCCGTCCTATCCTGAGGACGGTTACATGTTCTACGCTTTCATAGCCTCTCAGAATGACAAACTTAAGGATGCCGTTGTCGAGTTCGACAGGATCATCAACCAGATGCCTGAGTCAGAGAAGGCTTTCCAGGTAGCTAAGGCGTCTATCCTATCGCAGCTCCGCACCAAGAGAGTGACCGGGATGGGCGTTTTGAATCAGTACCTGTCGTTGAGGGATCTGGGCCTTTCCGAGAGCCGTGACAAAGCGGTCTTCGAGGCTGTCCAGAA
>JAFROA010000176.1 GCA_017429885.1 Bacteroidales bacterium
CTGGCTCGACACCGACTGGATCACCGTCCCTGTGGCGAAGACCATCGGAGAGCAGAACGACAGCTCCGCCTCCGGTGACGGCGAGGGTGGCGACACCGAGCCCACCGAGGGTGGTGAGACCACTGAGGGTTAATAATACCTGAGGTTATTGAAACCTGACAGATTGGAGGGACGCCCGCCCGGGCGCCCCTCCTTTTTTATTTTGAAACTTGGCGGAAAATGGTTAACTTAGTTGAACCATGCGAAACATTCTATTATACGTACTCTTAGTTTTGTCTGTTTCTTTCGGTCTTAGCTCATGCCGGGAAAAAACAACCCGCAAGGACGGATCACCGAAAGTGGCTTCTATCCAGTTGGACTCAACCTCGGCACATATCGGGACATTCCCGAAAAGCGCCAGTACAAGGACTACTGTATTCACTTTCACTAATGTAGGTGATGCCCCCCTCGAGTTTCTCGACCACGATGTGAGTTGCGGTTGCGTCTCTGCTACCTTCCCAGAGAAGCCTGTCAAGCCAGGTAAGAAAGGGGAGATTCATGTCACGTTCAAGGGAAAGAACAAGAATCCTGGTAAGGTCTATTATAAAGTCTATGTGGAAACCAATGGTGATCCCCGGATTTTAACTCTCCGTATCAACGGACAAATGACCGAAAATTAGTGGTGATTCTTGCTCAATTAAAAAAAATATACTAATTTAGCGACATTAAATGCGCAATATATATTCATTAGTATCATGAAACGTATAATAACTATTCTCGCAAGTGTCGCGCTCGTCGCCTCACTTTCTGTTGCCAACGCGCAGAAGAAGGATTTTGATCCGTACTGGTTCCTTCAGATCCAGGGTGGTGCCGCTGAGACCATCGGTGAGACTGTTTGGACAGACCTTATCTCTCCTTCAGGTGCCATTTCCCTTGGCTATCAGTTCTCTCCGGTCTTCGCCGCCAGGCTGAACGCTAACGCATGGCAGGGTAAGGGAGCTATCAACGATGGCCAGGCCAGGGTCTACAAGTACAACTATGTTGAGGGTGCTATCGACCTCATGGCTGATCTCGCCGCTCTCTTCGGTGGTTACAAGTTTGACCGTACCATCAATCCTTACATCTTCGGCGGTGTGGGTGCTAACTACGCTTTCAATAACGATGAGGCTAACGCTCTTTCCAAGAGCTTCCCGACCACCAACTATCTCTGGGATCCCAAGAGCCTTTCTCCTGCTCTCAGGGCTGGTCTCGGCTTCAACATCAGGCTCTCCGACGTTGTCGCACTTAACCTCGAAGGCAACACGAGCTTCATCAACGACCACTTCAACTCCAAGAAGGGTTCAAAGGCTGATTTCCAGATCAAGGGTCTCGCCGGTTTGACCTTCAGCTTCGGTAAGGCTAAGCCCGTTCCCGCTCCCGTGATTGTTCCTCCGGCACCGGCACCCGCCCCTGTTAAGGAACCCGAACCCGAGCCGGTTGTTGAGCCTACTGAGCCCGTCATTGTCGAGCCTGCGTTCGAGTCTCTCCAGAGGAACATCTTCTTCGTGATCAACAAGTGGGATATCCGTGAGAGCGAGCAGCTTAAGATCGATGAGATCGTCCAGGCCCTCAAGGACAACCCTGACACCAAGGTTCGTGTCTCCGGTCACGCTGATAAGGACACAGGTACCGCCAAGAGGAACCAGTTCCTTTCCGAGAAGAGGTCTGAGATCGTCGCCAAGGCTATCGCCGACGCCGGCATCAGCAAGGATAGGATCATCACCGAGTACTTTGGTGACACCCTCAATCCTTACAATACTCCTGAGGAGAACCGTGTCGCGGTCTGCTTGGTGAAGTAAGGAATTTTAGCGAAATATTCAAGGGTTCCTGAAAAGGGACCCTTTTTTTGACCTGATGGAAA
>JAFROA010000177.1 GCA_017429885.1 Bacteroidales bacterium
ATCAGATTATGCCAAGATCAGTCAATTCAGTAGCCTCTAGGGCTCGCCGCAAGAAGATTCTCAAGAGAACCCGCGGAAATTTCCTCTCCAGAAAGAATGTCTGGACCGTAGCTAAGAACACTTACGAGAAAGGTTTGACTTACGCCTATCGTGACCGCAAGGCCAAGAAGCGCGATTTCCGCGCCCTTTGGATCCAGAGGATCAATGCCGCCGCGCGTCAGTATGGAATCACTTATTCCCAGTTCATGGGCAAGCTCGCGAAGCAGAACGTCGGTCTCAACCGCAAAGTTCTCGCTGACCTCGCCATGAATAATCCCCAGGCGTTTGAGGCCATCGTCAATTCCGTCAAATAGATCCAATAGTCCGAAGTGAGCTTGAAAGCCTTATACCACAACAAATGGTTCAGAATGGGTTTCTGGGCCATACTTTACACGTTGTGGGTGGCGTGGCTTGGAAACTGGTGGTGGATCCTCGGCCTTATAATCATCTTTGACATCCATATCACCAAGAAAGTGAAATGGTTGTTCTGGAAGAAGGATTATAAGGAAGGTGAGAAACGCAATGTGTGGCTCGATTGGCTTGACGCCATCATTTTCGCCACGGTTGTCGTCACATTCATCAACATTTTCTTTTTCCAAGCTTTCAAGATTCCTTCATCGTCGATGGAAAGCTCCCTTTACACTGGGGATCATCTTTTCGTCAGCAAGCTTGCGTACGGTCCCAAAGTGCCGCAGACACCGCTCACAATCCCTTTCACTCACAACGTGATATTCGGTAAGGAGTCTTATTCGACCCTCATACAGAACAAATATCGCCGTTTGAAAGGCTTCGGTCATGTCAAGAGAGGGGATTATGTGGTGTTCAACTTCCCTCATGGGGACACGGTTTTGACCCGTTTCCCGTCGGAAGACTACTACGCTTGGGTCCGCAATGCCGGAAGAGATTACACTATAGCTAATGGGGGACCCGTTAAAGTCCGTCCTATGGACAAGGAAGACCACTATGTCAAGAGGTGCGTGGCTGTCGCCGGCGACACTCTCTCAGTGCGTGACGGCCTTGTCTGGATAGATGGGGAGAAGCAAGAGGTTTATCCCGGAGTCCAATTGACTTACAAGGTCGTGACGAACGGCCAGAAGATCAACACCAGGACTGTCGAGAAACTCGGTCTCAATACCTCTGAGCTTTTGTATGATCCGAACCTTCCCGGTTACCCGGCGATGCCGTTGACCGCCTCCATGCTTGAGGAGATTAAAGGTTATTCCGCCGTGGAGAGCGTTGAGCCGAACCTGGATGTGTTTCCGCCGGATTTCCCGGACTCCTATCTCAGCATCTTCCCTTTCACGGAAGACTCGAAGTGGACGAGGGACAATTTCGGTCCATTATGGATTCCCGCTAAGGGAGCCACGGTGGAGTTGAGCGTCTCAAATCTTCCTCTTTATGAGAGGATAATCACCTCTTATGAGGGGCATGATTTGAAGGTCGCTGGCGACGGGAGCATATTCATTGACGGGGAGAAAGTGTCAAGCTACACTTTCGGGCAGGACTATTATTTCATGATGGGGGACAACAGGCACAATTCCCTCGACTCCCGGTATTGGGGATTCGTCCCTGAGGACCATGTGGTCGGGAAGCCGTCCATCGTCTGGCTGTCTACGGATAGCGGCAGGAAGTTCCCCAACAGTATCAGGTGGCGCAGATTTTTTAAAATTGTTTAGGAAAAGAAGCTAAGTATTTGCGATTCTGAATTTTTTAACCGAAATTTGCGACCCCAAATTATTTTGAATCAATAAAAAAGTAAGATATCATGGCAAAAGTTTGTCAAATAACTGGACGGAAGAGGATGATCGGCTGCAACGTCGCTCATTCGAGACTTCACACTAAGCGTGACTTCTCCCTCAACCTCAAGACCAAGAGATTCTGGTCAGAGGAGGAGCAGAGGTTTGTTACTCTCAAAGTTTCCACCAAGGGCATGAGGACCATCGAGAAGAAGGGTCTTGACGCCGCCCTCAAGGAGGCTCAGGAAAAAGGATATGTCGGCCTTGTCTAAAAAATCGTTGAACTATGGCAAAGAAAACTAAAGACGCAAGGGTGCAGGTCATACTCGAGTGCACTGAGCAGAAGGCGAGCGGAGTCCCCGGGATTTCCAGGTACGTCACCACTAAGAACAAGAAGAACACTCCCGACCGTCTGGAGCGCAAGAAATACAATCCTTACCTCCACAGGGTCACTGTCCACCGCGAAATCAAATAAGTAGATTAAGTTATGGCAAAGAAAGCAGTCGCTACATTCGCCGCCAAGGCTGGCGCGAAGAGCATGGTGAAGTGCATCCGTATGGACAAGTCTCCCAAGACGGGCGCTTATTTCTTCACTGAGCAGCTTGTTGAAGCTGAGAAGACCAAGGAATTCTTCGGCAAGAAATAATCGTCGCGGAAAAGATATTTGGAGCGGGCGTTATCAGACGTCCGCTCTTTTTATTTACCCTGTTTTTATGTATATTTGTAAGTTTACATTTTGTGTGTCATGGGACTGTTCGACAAAGGAGTTCAAAAGACTAAAGAAGGGTTCTTCCAAAGGCTCTCCAGAGCCGTGGTTGGAAAATCCAAGGTGAACGATGACGTGCTGGATGCCATCGAGGAGGCTCTCGTGGCTTCCGACATGGGTGTTGACACGACCTTGAAGATTGTTGACAGTCTTGAGGAAAGAGTGGGAAGGGACAAGTATATGTCCATGGATGAGCTTGTTGACTTGCTCCGTGATGAGATCGGAAAGCTCCTGGATGTAGAAGGTGAGACAGCTCCCTCTGAGCCGTTTGACCTCGGCAAGAAACCTCTGGTCGTCATGATTGTCGGGGTTAATGGAGTGGGAAAGACCACCACGATCGGTAAGCTCGCTTCCAGGTATAAATCCATGGGCAAGAAGGTCATAGTAGGGGCCGCCGACACTTTCCGGGCCGCTGCGGTGGATCAGCTGGTGATATGGGCTGAGCGCGCCGGAGTGGACATAGTGAAGCAAGGTATGGGTGCGGATCCGGCTTCGGTGGCTTTCGATACGGTTAAGTCTGCGGTCGCGAAGGATGCCGATGTCGTCTTGATTGACACAGCGGGTAGGTTGCATAACAGGGTGGATCTGATGAATGAGCTCACTAAGATCCGTAATGTCATGAGAAAGGTTATCCCGGACGCTCCGCATGAGGTTATGCTTGTGCTTGACGCCTCGACAGGACAGAATGCCTTCCAGCAGGCCAAGGAGTTCTCCAGGGCCACTGACATCACTTCCCTCGCGGTCACCAAGTTGGATGGCACCGCGAAAGGCGGGGTCGTGATCGGTATAGTCGACCAGCTGAAGGTTCCGGTGAAGTTTATCGGGATAGGTGAAGGCGTCGACGACCTCAAAGTGTTTGACAAGAAAGAGTTTGTGAACTCGTTGTTTTCAAAGGAAGATATTGATAAATAAATAATTATGAAGCTCTCTTACAATTGGCTGAAAGATTATCTCGAGTTTGACTTGACACCGGCCCGCATCGCTGACGCCATGACGGACATAGGTATTGAGGTTGATTCCGTTGAGGAACAGGAAGAGATCCCTGGCGGGCTCGCCGGGGTTGTCGTGGCTGAGGTTCTTGAATGCGTGCCGCATCCGGATTCCGACCATCTCCATGTCACAAAGGTGAATGATGGCTCCCCTGAGCCTGTGACCGTGGTCTGTGGTGCCCCTAACGTGGCCGCCGGACAGAAGGTCCTTTTCGCCCGTATCGGGACGGTTTTGCCCGGTGATTTCAAGATCAAGAAATCGAAGATCCGCGGGGTTGAGTCCTTTGGAATGATTTGCGCTGAGGATGAGCTCGGGATTGGAGAGGATCATGCCGGTATCATGGTCCTACCTGAGGATGCCGTTGTCGGCACACCTGCCAAGGACTATCTCCATCTCAAGACCGAGGCTGTAATTGAATATGAGATCACCGCCAACAGGGTGGATGCCTCCTCTCATATCGGCGTTGCGCGCGACTTGTACGCTTGGATGAAGCTTAACGATATCCCTTGCTCCTTCAAGTATCCTTCGATCGAAGGATGGATGGAAGGTGAGGGAACCGCTATCCCGATTGACGTGCAGGATCCTTCAGCAGCTCCCCGTTATTGCGGCATCACCGTCAAGGGCGTGAAGGTCGGTCCTTCTCCTGAGTGGCTCCGCAAGAGACTTTTAGCCATTGGCCTGCGTCCCATCGACAATGTTGTTGACGTGTCCAATTTCATTCTCTGGGAGCTCGGGCAGCCTCTTCACACCTTTGACGCTGACAAGATTTCCGGCGGGAAGGTGATTGTCAGAAGGGCTCAGGAAGGTGAGAAGATCGTCACCCTGGATGAGATGGAGCGCAAGCTATCCGCTGAGGATATTGTCATCGCGAACGCTGACGGGCCGATGTGTATCGCCGGTGTTTTCGGAGGGATTGACTCTGGTGTTACTGAGTCCACGACCAATGTGTTCATTGAGAGCGCTTATTTCGATCCAGGTTCCATCCGCAAGACTTCCAAGAGGCATACTCTCCAGACAGACGCGTCTTTCCGTTTCGAGAGAGGTTGTGATCCCGGAATCACTGAATACGCTTGCAAGCGCGCCGCCCTCCTCATCAAGGAACTTGCTGGAGGAGAGATTGTTGGAGGAATGGAGGAATTCTATCCCAATAAAATTGAGAAGAAGGTCATCGACCTGGATTATGACCGTATCGAGAGGTTTATCGGCAAGAAGATCGGCCATGAGACAATAGAGAAGATTCTCACCTATCTGGCCTATGATTTCCTTGAGAAGAGGCCTGGCGGAGCCAAGGTGGCCGCTCCTTCCTATATGGTTGACGTTGAGAGGGAATGTGATGTGGTTGAGGAGATTCTGAGGGTCTATGGATACAATAACATCGATCTTCCGAAGCACATGAAGATGTCAGTCAACGCGACTCCTTCTCCCGAGCCTGAGGCTATCCGCAATGGTATCTCCAACTTCCTGGCGGCGAACGGTTTCGTCGAGATGATGAACAACTCACTCACGAAGTCCGCGTATTACAAGGGTCTGACGACATTCCCCGAGGAAAGGTGCGCCTCCATCGTGAATCCCTTGAGCTCTGACCTCAACGTGATGAGACAGACTCTCATATTCAACGGTTTGGAGGTCATGGCGTACAACATCAACCGCCAGATCTCATCCATGAGGCTGTTCGAGTATGGTTCTGTGTATAGCCGTGATCCTCAGGGAGATGGCAAGACTCTCGCTTCTTATGAGGAGCATCAGGCCTTCTCCATGTTCATTACCGGTTCTTCTGAGAAGTCATGGAATGTCCAGCCTGGAAAGAGCAGTTTCTTCGAGCTCAAAGGCTATGTAGACCTTCTCCTCAGACGCTTCGGGGCGGATCTCTACCAGATGGAAGCCACTCCGGCTCCCGCAGACATATTCAGTGAGGGCGTTTGCTATGCCCTTCCCGGCACTCATCTCCCGCTTGCGGTAGTCGGTACAGTCCTGCCGTCTTTGGCTAGGAAGTTCGATGTCAAGCAGCCCGCTTTCGCCGCGGAGATTAACTGGAACACGCTATTCAAGCTTGTCAAGAGGGATAAGGTCGCTTTCAAGGAATTGCCCAAGTTCCCTGAGGTACGCAGAGATCTCGCCCTTCTGCTTGACGAGAGCGTGAGTTTCGCTGACCTTTATCGCAGTTCCTTCAAGGCCGCCAAGAAGCTCCTCAAGAGCGTCACGCTGTTCGATGTCTACAGGGGAGATAAGATCCCTGCCGGCAAGAAACAGTACGCTCTCGGTTTCGTGCTTCAGGATTTGGATAAGACCCTGACCGACGCTGACGTGGAGAGGATTATGGACAAGCTCCTTTCCACTTTCACCAGTGAATATGGCGCAAGCTTGAGATAGTATGGTCAGGAGGGGGCTAGCGGTGATATTTGTGGTCATGGCCTTGGTCGTGACTCTCATTTCATGCTCTAAGGGCCCTAAGGTGATCCCTAAACGCCAGATGGAGAAGATCTACCGGGAAATGTTCCTGGCGGACCAATGGTTGGAGATCCATTCTGAAAAGAGACCGATAGCTGACACCACATGGTTCTACGCCCCGATCTTCGAGAAATATGGCTACGATATCGAGGATTACAGGGCAAGCGTGGACTTCTACCTTTCAGATCCTAAACGCTATGCCGAGATGATCGGAAGGGTGGCGAAAGGCTTGGAGGATGAGTCCGCCGCGATCCAGAGGAATCTACGCCAGCAGGATAAGATCCGCCATCGGGCAGACTCAATCGCTAGAGCCATGAAGGCTTACAAACAGGACGATTTGTCTTATTACGGAGATCTTTTCTATGTCAATTCCATGACAGACAGGATTGATATCCGTAAAAACAGCAAAGGTGTTTATTTTCCTGTTCCCGTGGTGGAAGACACTGTGTTTCACGGTCCTGAGCTGATAATCAAGGACACAACAAAAGCCTCTTCGGATGTCCAGAAAGCTGCTGACGATTTTACGCCAATCGTCGTGATGGAATCCTCCACGAAACCCAAAGTATCAAAGTCACGTGTCAGACCCAAACCTCACAAATGACGAGACTAGCCGCAGATTACATCTATACTCTTGACCGTCCGGATCCTATCCGTAACGGTTTTGTTGAGTATTCCCCCGAGGGGGTTGTGACCGCTGTGGGAGTATGCGAGGATACTTCAAAGGAGGAGATATTCCTTGAGGGTGCGATTGTCCCTGGTTTCATCAACACCCACTGTCACGTCGAGCTGTCTTATATGTGGAAGCTTTTCCGCAAGGGAACGGGTATGGCCGGATTCATTGACCAGATAAACGCTCTGCGCGACACCAAGCCCCTTCCGGAGAAGATAGCAGACATCCGCCATTGGATGGATGTCATGTGGGAGCGTGGGGTCTCCGCCATGGCTGACATCAGCAATTGCGACGATTCGTTCGAGATCAAGAGAGAGTCTCCGATGTACACCAGGACTTTCCTTGAGGTATTCGGTACAGAGCCGGAGGATTGCGCATCGGTGATGGAAGGCGTGATGAGGCTTAAAGAGAAAGCAGATAAGATGGGCTTGGACGCAGCTCCCACTCCTCATGCTTGTTACACCATGAGCCCTGATCTGCTCACCGCAGTCTCGGCGGAAGGTCTGAAATCAGGATTCCTTTCCTACCATTCCGAGGAGACGGAGGAGGAAGAGGATATGATCAAATACGGAAGGGGAGCCATGTGGGATAACCGAAAAGCCGCTGGTATGAGCGTTCCTCCGGTGACAGGCAAATCCTCTCTCCTGTATTTTATCGATATGCTTCAGAAAGCTCATCCCGCTCCCTTTGACGAGCATATCCTGCTTGTCCATGAGGTTTGTATGGACCAAGAGGGGATTGATGCTGTAAAGGCGGTGATGAGACATCCGTACATTGCTCTTTGTCCTTGCTCTAATTTGTTTATTCATAACGCTTTGCCTCCTGTTGACCTGATGCGCCGCAATGGCCTGAAGCTAACTGTAGGCACTGATTCCCTCTCAAGCAACGACGACTTGGACATTGTCAGGGAGCTTTATTGCCTTCAGGGAGCGTCCGAGGATTTGTCCTTGGGAGAACTGTTGACCTGGGCATGTGTGAATGGAGCGGAGTTTCTGGGGAAAGAGAAGACCCTCGGCACGATTGAGATCGGTAAATGTCCCGGGCTGGTGTTCATTGACAACCTCGGCGCTGATGGCCGTTTGACGGCTGGAAGTTGCTCATACAGATTGGTATAGGCTTATGATGCGAGAGGAGATAGTCTTTGGCCCCATCCATTCCAGGAGATTAGGATCATCCTTAGGGATAAATCTTCTCCCTGAGAAAGGTAAGCTCTGCAATTTCGATTGCGTGTATTGCGAGTGCGGATGGAACAAGGATGGGAGGAATGACAAGAAGATTCCGAGTGCCGTGAGGCTCAGGAAGGCATTGACCGCCAAATTGGAAGAGTGTTCCGCTAAAGGCATCGCCATAGATTCAATCACTTTCTCTGGAGACGGGGAGCCGACTTTGAATCCTGCGTTCCCGGAGATTATCGACATCACTATCGAGTTGAGGGATAAGTATTTCCCTAAGGCGGTAGTCTCTGTGTTGACGAACGCGACTAGGATAGGTATCCCCAGCGTTTTCGAGGCTCTCAGGAAAGTGGACAATCCCATTTTGAAACTGGACGCTCCCACAGATGAGCTTGCTGCGAGGATTAACCAGCCTCAAGGGAATTATCATGTGGCTGATGTGGTTGAATCGATGCGAAAGTTCGAGGGAGATTTTGTCTTGCAGACTATGTTCCTCCGTTCAAGTGATTTTGATTCCTCTTCTCCGGAGGTTCTCCAGGGGTGGATGGATATAGTCAAGGACTTGAGGCCCAGAGAGGTTATGGTCTACACTTTGGACAGGGAGGCTCCGGCCGCCGGCTTGGAGAAGTTCACCGTGGAAGAGATGGAGTCTTTGACGAAACCGCTTGTCGACGCTGGACTCAAGGTCCAGATCAGAGGCTGAGAATCAGTAATTTAAATCATAGATATAATGGATTCGTTATTAAAGAAATATGGTTACGCTCCTAATGAGGAGGCAATCGGTAAAAGGCTCGACGCTATCGCAGCCAATATCGACAATGTGACCACGCCTGAGATTTTGAGGCAATGCATGTCCATCATGGATCTCACTACCTTGCGTACCGAGGATACACCGGCTTCCGTGGCCAAGCTTGTCGGAAAGGTGAATTCCTTCAAGGAGGATTATCCTGAGTACCCTCTTCCTGCTTCTGTCTGCGTCTTCTCGAATCTCGCTTCTGTCGTCAAGGAGAACCTGTCTGATAACAGTGTCCATGTGACAGCTGTCTCAGGGTGTTTCCCTACCTCCCAGAGTTTCCTCGAGGTCAAGGTCAAGGAATGCGAGATGGCGGTAGAGGCTGGAGCTGATGAGATAGATATTGTATTGGCTCTCAATTCCTTCATGGCCGGCGATTTCGCCCAGGCCAGGGCGGAGATTAAAGCCATGAGAGAAGCGATCAACGCCACGGCTTCCAATTTGGGCAGGGAAGTGGTCTTGAAGGTGATTCTCGAGACCGGACTTCTCGTCACTCCTGAAAGGATTGCGGAGGCTTCTTTCCTCGCCATGGAGGAAGGTGCGGACTTCATCAAGACCTCTACCGGGAAAGTCAGCGTCAACGCCACTCCTATGGCAGCCTTTGTCATGTGCGAGTGCATCAAGGCCTTCTATGCGAAGACAGGACGCAAAGTCGGCTTCAAGGCCGCTGGAGGAATATCCACCGCGAAAGACGCCGTTGGGTATTATTCCATAGTCAAGACCCTCCTCGGTACCGAGTGGCTGGATAAGAGCCTGTTCAGGTTCGGTGTCAGCCGCCTGGCCAATTCGCTCATGTCAGCGATTGAAGGGAAAACAGTGGTCTATTTCTAGTTTTTCACGTTTTTCCCGCTCTCTCACCAGAGTGAATAACGCATTCTAACGCCGCCTAGCGGCGTTTTTTTGTTTTATCCGTTGAATATTTCATCCAACGGATAACCTCCTGTACCTTTGCCTCCGTAACTAAACTTTTAAATTATGAAATGGTTCTTTAGATTGTTGTTGCCCGCGCTGGTGCTGGCGTCGTGTGACAAAGAAGCGGGAACTCCAATTCCGGAGTCTCCCGAAAGCACAGGAGGAAAAGTTGAGGTCATATCTCATGGAGCCATGGAGCTTGGGCGGAAACTTGAAAATCCGTATTCCCGGGCCAATATGGCAAAAGCCCTCTCAAGAATCTATCCCACAAGGTCGGAGGCGGATGTCCCCGCGACCTCTCTCTATGTCAGGTTCCTTCCGAAGTCCGTGGAGGACTATGTCTTGTTGCAGGATCTTGGGGCCGAGTTGTTTGACCATCCCCTCGACAGGGAGATCCTTGTGGATGGGGATTACTATCATGATCCCTCGATTCCGGAGGATGAGATGACTTGGCAGTATGCTGTTGTTCCCGCCGGTTTCCCTTTCCCGGACGGGATTGTGAAAGAGGTTCTCGAGGAATGTTATATCCCTGAGGAAGGTGTTGAGACAAGGGGACTTGAGGACGTTGATTGGGATTCCGTCGAGGAATGCTCCTTCAGGTCCACGGGTAACGGAGACCTGCTCGAGGTCCAGACCAGGGCGAGAGCCAAGACCAAACCATCGGGAAAAATCATGATCAAGGATGACAAACTCAAGAAAAGCGTCGGGGTGTCGGGAGTGAAGATGGTCGCGAATGTTTTCGTGAAGGTCTCCACAACCTACACTGACGCGCAAGGAAATTATTCCTTCTCCGCCAAGTTCTCTGCCAAGCCCAAGTACAGCCTCTGTTTCCAGAACAAGCTTGGCTTCACGATCGGAATGAACCTGGTCCTTGTTCCGGCATCTGTATCGACATTGGGAAAGGATGATCCCGACGGGATTGACGTGACGATCGACGGCAATTCTGACAAGACGCTTTTCCGGAGGTGCGTGGTGAATAATGCCGCATATGACTATTATCAGAAATGCTCATCCTCGGATGTGGCCGCCCCTCCAAGGAAACTCAGGTTCTGGATATTGAATAAGCTCAACTCCTCCAGTGCCTTGATGATGCATCATGGTGCCATTCTCGACAGCAAACTGGTCAGCAACTATTTGGAAGCCTATAAGATAGTGGTCCAGATGTTCTCACCGGACATCACCATCGGTTCGAAGGATAAGAACGGCAAATATGAGGAGTTATACAGCACCACTACCCATGAGTTGGCGCACGCGTCCCACTTCACCAGCGTTCGTAGCGGTTACTGGAACATTTTCGCGACTTATATTCTTTCCTCGTACATCACGACTGGGGAGTGTTATGGGACAGGTAACGGCGAGAACGCCGGCTATTGCGAGGTGGCTGAGATGTGGGCATATTATCTTGAGAATATGCTTTATAAGGAGAGGTACGGAGTCAATCCGCAGCATGGCCGTTCCAACTGGTTCCATCCCGAGATCCTCACCGCTCTTGAGGAGGGAGGTGTGACAAGGGCCCAGATTTTCGCATCTTTGAAACCTTCTGTCACAAGCGCCGAGGC
>JAFROA010000178.1 GCA_017429885.1 Bacteroidales bacterium
CCTCACGGAGCCTCTTTTCTTCTTCGTCCTTTCTTATTTTCTCTTGACGAGCCTGCTCTGCGGCCAGTTCACGTTCTATCTTCTTCTGGGCTTTTCTCTCACGGAGAGCCGCCATTTTGGCAACCATCTCCGGATCAGGTCCTTTGTTTATTGTAGAGTTTTTCTTAATACGCTCCCAGAATTCTCGATTATGCTTTTTCCAGGCAGGCTCTTTTTGAGGAGGAAGTTGTTTTGTCTCTTCATCCTGTTTATTATTCTTTCCACTTAATATAATAATCGCAATCATAGCAATTGCGAGAATAACAAAGAATGCTGTAACGGAATTTATATCTCAAACAGTTTTTGATAAACAAAAGTAAAGATTTATATATAATTATAAAAGTGCATGGATACGATGATAGAAATGCATCAAACATGCTATGTAAACTCTGCTCTCTGGGCATTGGTATCACGAGCTATTTTTGTAGAAGAGCCGGTCTTTTTCTGTGACGAACGCTGGTTATTCTTTGTGCGGGGAATCTTGCCTGGTAAGGAAGTCCTTTAGATACAAGTACTTAAATGATATACTGGTCCCTTTTTCGAGACCAGTATATCACTTTAGTAGATGATTATCAGATGGTTCTGTAACAGGACCCGTGTCTCCCAGTAATCTAGTCGGCGGGGAAGGTGATGGCGGCTTGGCGACGGATCTCGTCCATGATGCGGGCGACAGCCAGAGAGTTCTCAAGCGAGTTGTTCCTGGACTCAAGGGAACCGTTTTCGATGATGTCGATGAACTCTTTGAACTCGCAGAGATACTCGTCCGGGTCGCAAGGGACGGTGATGTCTTGCTTTGCCGGCCCGCTTGACCGTCCCGAAGTCGGCGCCCCTCTTTGTATGAGCTCCACTTGGCGTGTTATGTGGATCTGGTCCAGCGAGATGATTCCCTTGTCGCAGGAAATCTCGGTGCGGAGTCTTGAGTCGGCGATCTTGGAATAGACCGCGCTGGCGGTCATCCCGTCATAATCGAAGAGGACGGCGCCCTGGAGATCGATCGGACTCATTCCCCTTGAGGTCGGGACATTGACTGTCAAGACATTAGCCTTGATCCCGGAAGGCATCCCGAAGAGGGCGACCATCGGGTAGATCGGGTATATTCCGATGTCAGTCAAGGCTCCGCCGGAACGGTCGGGATTGAAAGAACTCGGTACGGGGGAGTCATCCTCGCCAGCGAGGATCCGCTTAAGCAGGTCGTATTTCGAGGAATATTGGCAAAAGACCCCGGAATAATTCCTGACGGGTCCCATCTCCTTCAGCCGTTCCTGGACCATGCGGAAGTTGGGGCTCAAGGTCGAGATCATCGCCTCCATCAGGGCCACGCCATTCCTCTTTGCAGCGGCGATCATCTCGCTGACCTCCAAAGCATTGGAAGCCAACGGTTTCTCGCAGAGGACGTGTTTGCCCATATTCATGCAACGGATCGCGATGTCGTGGTGGGTGTGGTTCGGCGTACCGATATAGATGGCATCGATCGAAGGATCCGAAGCCATCTCGTCGATGTCAGTGAATGTCTTCGGAATATTGTGACTGGCGGTGAAAGCCAATGCATTCTCCTTTGTGCGGGAACATACCGCGGCGGCCTCAAACCGGGGCTCCAACACCGCCCCTTTCAGCACCCAGTCGCTTATTCTCCCGGTGCCGACTATTCCGAACCTTGTCTTTCTCATTTCAGCGCCCCTCTCTCCTCAAGATAGTCCTCAATCATCGAGGCTGCATTTGGCTTCGATGCTTCATTGATGGTCAGGAACTCCCTGGCGTATCTCACGTAGGTTTCCCTCGCTTTCCCGGTCAGTGATGGCTCGATTAAAACAAGGCCTTGGATTTTATGCCCAAGTTTCGTCACGGCCTTGACAACCTCGTTACCGCATGCGGAGTCGCTGATTATGAAAACCATGTCGTCCATGACCATCTTCTCTTTGCGAAGTCGTTTCACAAGAGACTCGGCATCTTTATCGCTGCCACGGAAGCCGCATGTGTAGCCTATGACACCCTTGGGGACAAGGGATTTGATCAAACTCTCCGGCCATTCGGTCTTCAGGGGCTCATGGAAGAAAACCACCAGTGGCAAAGCTCCGAGCGAATCGGGATAATTCCCGTTCCCGTCAGCGGGTTTGAAAACCTTGCCGAAGACCTTCTCGCCGCCGATATAGTAGCTCATCTCTTCTACGATTATCTTGGAGCCGGTAGGGGATATGACCCTTCCTCTCGGGCCGTTGTTTTTCATCTGGTTCAGGCTCACGATCCCCAGAAGGGCGAGGATAATGACCGATACGATTGATAGAATTACCTTTTTCATGGAATCAAAAATAAGTCTTTTTATCGAATAATTCTTAAATTAGCGAATCAAATGGAATCTATTGGTAAAAAGATGATGGGGTTAAGGAAGTTTTTGGGGCTGATTCTTGTCGTTTTGTCGCTAAGTCTCTCTCAGGGCTGTGCCGTGCGGGAGAGTGTCGCCGCTACCGGGAACATTGTCCAGACGTATTTCACTATAGATGAGATGCCAGATCTCGTGAGGTGCCTTCCCGCGCCTCCCGCTTGGGGAAGTGTGGAGTTCCAATACGATTCTATCCGTTATTTCTGGGGAAAAGGGCTGCGCTCCGATCCCGAGCGAGCCAAGATGGCCGCCGGAGATGCCGTGTGGACCCTTGACGCTCTTTTCGGGAGCTTCAGGGACCAGTTCGGTATGACTGTCTCGAAAGAGACCACTCCTCAGATATGGAAACTGCTGGAAACCAGCATATCCACAACCGATCTCATCCGTGTTCGTCCCAAAGCCCATTTCATGAGGAAGCGTCCGTTTGAATATTTCGACGACCATATCCTGACCCCTTGGGAGGAAGATGATCTCAGGGGAGAGGGTTCATATCCTTCAGGCCATACGATCCGGGGATGGTGCGCCGCGCTGCTCTTTGCCGAGATGAATCCATCCGCCGCAAATGAGATTTTCGCCCGGGGATGGGAATACGGTGAGAGCCGCGTCATCGTAGGAGCCCACTGGCAGAGCGATGTGGATGCCAGCAGGGCGGCCGCCAGCATTGCCTACGACAAACTTCAGACAAGCCCGGCTTTCAGAAAGCAGATGGCCAGGGCGGTCAAGGAATTCAAAGGATTATCTGTAAAACATTAGATTAAAAGAACATGAAAAGAATCTTCTCAATCGTCGCTCTCGCGACAGTGTTTTGTTCAGGCCTTTTCGCGCAAACTAAGATTAACTTCAATGAGGATGCTGATTTCTCGATAGGGAAGGGCGTTTTCTCGGCGGAGCCCGTCAGCTATGTCGCTTTCGGCGACCACAACATAATTCAGGCTGACGCTGTTTTCGAGAACAATAAGGGCAAGGCCCTCACGGAGTTCTTCATTAATTTGATAGAGATGAGGATACGTCCCTACGATTCGGGCATGTTCACACTTGGCGTTGATTTCGATTGGGATTATTATCGTCTTAGGGACACTTATTTCTGGACGCCTGACTCTTCAAAGGAGAAGGTTACCATTTCGTCGATGGAAAACTCTGGTTTCAAGAGAATTAAGAAATCCCGTCTCTCAGTCAGGACCCTCTCCGTTCCTATCGCGTTTGAGCAGGACTTCGACAAATTCACTTTCCGCGTCGGTGTCGCTGGAGAATATAATCTCCCGGCTGTGTGCAGGTTCAAGGGGCAGAGCCGTGATGACTCAACGGTCAAGGAATGGAAGGGTGGGGAGCATTTCTCCGACCAGATCAAGACCAGGACATTCACTTATAACGTATTCGGTGCTCTCTCTTACGGAGGGATTGGTGTCTATGTCAAGTATTGCCCTGTGACTCAGTTCGAGGAAGGTTATGGCCCTCAGTTCAAATCCGTCACCTTCGGAATCATCACCGGACTTGGAATGTAAAGTGGCTTCCTGATGAATCCCATCTCACGTCTCTCCGAGAGAAATCAGCTTCTGGTGCTCAGCGTGGTCACCGGACTCGTTGTGGGTCTGGCCGCTGTCATTCTGAAGACTCTGATCAGTCTTATCCAGAGGGGCTTGGGAAACGTTTTCGGGGATTTCTGGAACGGTGCGTTGTACTACATCGTGTTGCCGGGAGTGGGAATGCTCCTGGCAATGCTTTTTTGCCGTTACCTGCTGAAGGACAACATCGGTCATGGGGTCACGAAGGCTCTTCAAGCGGTTTCCAGGCATGAATCGAGGATAAAACCTCACAACACTTGGTCCTCAATTGTCGCCAGCTCGGTCACGATCGGGTTTGGAGGCTCAGTGGGTGCTGAGGCTCCAATCGTGTATACCGGAGCGGCGATCGGATCCAATTTCGCCCGCAAGGCCGGAATGTCGTACAGGAGCATGACCATACTCCTGGGTTGTGGCGCCGCCGCTGCTGTGGCGGGAATATTCAAGGCCCCGTTGGCCGGAGTCCTGTTCGTGTTGGAGATACTCCTTTTCAATATCTCCATGAACTCGATGATGCCATTGTTGCTCTCCACGGTCTCGGCTACAGTCGTATCTTATGTGTTCCTCGGGAAGAGCACTCCTTTCGAGTGTACCCTGATCCCTTTCAATCTGGCGAATATTCCTTTCTATCTTATACTTGGAGTCTTCTGCGGGGGATGCTCGATCTACTTCATCAGGACCACGCTATGGCTCGAGGACAAGGTCAGGAAGATCAGCGACACTTACCTTCGATGGGGACTTTGCGCTCTCGGTCTTGGCCTTTTGATTTTCTTGTTCCCGCAACTGTATGGCGAGGGTTATGACTCACTTGGAGTGCTTCTGAATGGGAAGGAGCTATCCCTGGAGGGGCAAACACCACTGGCTTTCCTTTCCGGGAGCCCATGGTCGGTCCCGGTGTTCTTCTTGCTGATTCTGCTCCTGAAGGTATTCTCAATGACATTGACCAATGCTGGTGGGGGAGTTGGAGGTACTTTCGGTCCTACTCTTTTCGTAGGGGCCATAGCCGGTTTCGTCGTGGCCAGGACACTGAACCTTCTTCTGTCAGGCACCTCGTTGTCAGTTCCTGAGCAGAATTTCGTGTTGGTCGGTATGGCTGGACTTATGGCAGGGGTAATGCAGGCACCGATGACAGCCATCTTCCTGATCGCGGAGATTTCAGGAGGCTACGATTTGTTCCTGCCCTTGATCCTGACGGCCACTATAGCTTTCGGCACGACCAGGCTTGTTGAGAAATATTCAATTTACACCAAGCGTATAGCCCAGAGAGGGGAGTTGCTCACACATGACAGTGATCAGGCTGTCCTTACCCTCCTTAAGGTCAATGATGTGATAGAGAACGACTTCTCTCCGATCAAGATTGATGACACACTCGGAAAACTAGTGGAAGTGGTCTCGGAGTCTTCAAGGAATGTCTTTCCTGTGGTGGACTCAAAAGGCCGTTTCCAAGGATATGTCTCGCTTGAGGACATCAGGAAGGACATGTTCAGGACCGGGGAATATGACACCC
>JAFROA010000017.1 GCA_017429885.1 Bacteroidales bacterium
AGGAGTTGATCCGCAGGATCCGCAGGGCGAAATTCGCGAATCTCAAGATCGAGATATTCAAGCCAACAATAGACACCCGTTACTCTGAGGACGATGTCGTCTCCCACGATTTCCATAAGATTCCCTGCCATGCCGTGAAGGACCCCAAGGAGATGCTTAACGTCGCTGATGACGTGCAGGTGGTCGGTATCGACGAGGCACAGTTCTACGACATGTCTCTCGTGGATGTGGCGCAGGAGCTTGCGGACAGGGGGAAAAGAGTGATCATCGCCGGACTGGACACGGATTATCTGGGGAAGCCTTTCGGACCTATGCCTTATCTGATGGCCGTGGCTGAGGAGGTGCGCAAAGTTCATGCGATATGTGTCAAATGCGGCAATCTCGCCAATCACTCACACCGGCTGTCCAACAGTATGGAACTCGTGGTCCTGGGTGAGAAAGACGCCTACGAGCCCCTCTGCCGCGATTGCTACAACAAAGTCATGGCCGAGGAGGCCGCCCGACACACCAACGAAGCCTAACCTCTTGGATGGTGCTCAAGGATAGCTCTCTGCCAAGTTGAGCTATCAATATGCGTATATATCTCGGTAGTGAGAATACTCTCATGGCCGAGCATTTCCTGGACAACCCTCAGGTCAGCCCCATTCTCAATTAAATGAGTCGCGAAACTATGACGGAAAGTGTGAGGAGATATCTCCTTGTTCACTCCAGCCGCCATAGCCTGATTCTTCACCATGTTAAAAAGAGCCACTCGGCTGATCGCCTTTCCGAAACGGTTGAGAAATAATATGTCGTCATATTGCGGAGAAGCCGGATCCGGACGGACAGCCATATATTCCCTTACAGCAGCGGCGGCCATCTCCCCCATCGGGACTATCCTCTCTTTGTCACCCTTGCCCACGACACGGACAAAGCCTTCGTCGAGATACACGTTGGATATCTTCAGCCCCACGGCCTCCGATACTCGAAGCCCGCAACCATAAAGGATCTCCAGGATAGCCTTATCCCTTTTCCCGGTCCATTTAGAGAGGTCTACTGAGTCAATAACCGAGGTGACTTCATCGACAGACAGAACCTCAGGAAGATATCTTCCCAGTTTAGGGGAATCGACAGGATCGCAAGGGTTGTCTTTCCGGTCACCTTCCATGACCAGCCAATCGAAAAAGGAGCGGAAAGAGCTCAGAAGCCTCGACTGGGACCTCTTGGAGAGTCTCGCGTTCTCCGCCAGATAATCCAGGATGTCTTGCGTGGAAACAGTCGACGGCTCCGCGGCCACGCTTGAGAAAAAGCTATCCACATCGGAAGTGTACGCCTCCACAGTGTTCGGAGACAACGCCCTCTCAATCCTCAGGTAATATGAGTAATCCGAGATTATCTTGTGCGTGAGATCCATTATAGTGTTTTGTATTTATCGCCGTACTCCAGTTGCTGAGAAAGGTAATCCTCAACCGGAACTATCTCATAATCAACAATATTTCCATTCAAGAACACTGGCTTGATATCCGGGTTGACAAATCCCCCGTACGGCCTCAGCCCAAGAGCTTGGTATCGTTCCCTGACCTCTTTGTGGAGGTCGGGATCAATATCCACCGCATAACGCTCGATCAATTCCTTACCCGCCTCGAAATCGCCTTCCGATTTTATCCT
>JAFROA010000018.1 GCA_017429885.1 Bacteroidales bacterium
ACATAATGCCTTGTCTTTTTCCATTGGTCTCCCCAAGTGAAAACCTCAGCGGCCAGATATGGGCTGAATCTGGTCCCGGGGATAGCGTATTGCACCTTCAACCTGGAGCGCAGGACATCGCTTTGGGTTCCCGTATCCGGAGTCCAACCATGCTGGTAACGCTCCCGTATGGAAACCTTCAAACCTCCCTGCTTCAAGGTTCCTGTCAAATCGGCGACAGCCTTATGGGTCGTGGCGAATGGCTCATGAATATAGTCATACGCAACATCGAACTTCAGCCATGGGAGAAGCTTAACTCCAACCGTGGTACGTGTGTACCAACATTCCAGACGCTTGTATTGGTAATTGTCGTGCTCAAAATAAAAAGTGGCGAAAACCGGACTCTTCCCGAAATCATGGTTGACTTCAATAAACTCCCAGCCTCCAAACGTGTTATCCTCGATCTCCTGCGCCTGTGAAGACACGGATGCCAGGAAAAACAAGACAACCGCCAACAATGAATATGAAAACCTGGTTCTCAATGTATTCCGCCGTATTAATTATTTAAGAATGGTTCCGGAGGAATCTCATCATAATAGGTTCCGGTGTGCCTGGGATCAGAGACGCCCATGTCCCAACCTACCTGCCTGAGATGGTTGTAGAAAGTGTAAGCCCTGACATCTTTATAAGAAGGATTAGCCTTCCACGCCGCATTGGCGAGAGTGGGATATATCATCGTCAGAGAGCCTCCGAAATAATGATGCCACAAGGTGCCGAGGACGCCGTCCATTTTAGCCTCATGGGCACGGTGAGCCTGAGCCTTGATCCCTTCCCTATTATCCCAGGGGCAAGTCAAGACAGGAAAGCCGAGCGAACGGAAATAATCCAGGGTCGGATATTCATCATGAGCCCCACCATAATACCAGTCGCAGATGACGATATCCCTCGGAAACTTGAGGAATCCCGCAGCCGTATCTTCGGTACCATTCGCATAAAAGCCCTTCCATCTGGGATCACCTCTTTGAAGGAGCATATCATGCCACATCATTGGCTTGGCCCCTCTTGATACGATTGTCTCGGAAAGAGCTTTGATATGGTTCAGAAACAGTTCTGAATAAGGATGTTTGATACATTCAGGACAGCTCGGCGGCTCAGCCTCGTCTCCTCCGATATGGAAATACGGAGGGTTGCCGAAGGCTTCATGCAACTCGGCAATAAGATCCTGCAGCAACTCCCTGGTCTTGGGATTTGAGAGGCACCAGTTCCAACCACCGTAAGGCTCGAAAAGAGGTTGGAACTCAGGGAAGAAGTCCAGCCCGGCGTGCTTCCCGTCTGCACCACGAGCCATAGTGGCGTGACCGAAAACATTAATCTGCGGGATTAAGGTGATCCCAAGATCATCGGCTATTGCCTTGATCCTCGCTATCTCCGCCTTGGTCATGGTGCCGTCGGGCCAACCGTACCAAGGGGCGACATCGCTCTTGAATGACCCCCAAGGCTCGATGACAGCGTAATTAAGTTTGTAATAAGCGGCGAGTCTCACAAGACGCTCCACCTCCCAAGGCTCGGTCTCGTGGAACCAGCAGATGTGTATCCCGCGGAAAGCCAAAGAAGGGGCATCCTGAATGGATGAGACCGGCACTATCCATCCCGCAGTCCGATAAGTACCTCTGGCTGGGATGGCCAGTTGCCTCAACGAATACAAGGCATAACGGACTCCTTGTAATGATCCCGCCCTAATGGTGATACCTCTTTGGTTGATTTCCATCTGGTACTCGCCATCCTTGCCCCATTTTTTGCCACCTAGGGCTGGAATAATCTCAGGGGCCAGTTTTCCGTACCACTCAGTCAGATGCCTTTTCGCCCACATAGGGGCGTTATCATCTGGGCAATAGAGATCGATTTTACTCAAAGGCACATATTCCGTCGGTGACACTTTGGATGAGACAGGCTCCGGGCAAATTGACGGAGCGATGATTTCCTTGTTCACATGCGCATTGACGGCGAAAACCGAGGAACAAAGGATGATGATTGCCGATATTAATCTTCTCATGATGTAACCATTATGGAGTTTTAAGACGTATGTCAGCGGAAGAAGCCCCGACCATCACCTCCGGAAGGCCTTCTGGGACAATGAATTTACCCTGCGTATCGCTCCAATAGCGAAGATCTTCCCTGCGTACAGGCACGGTGACGACCTTACTCTCACCTTTCTTGAGATGAACCCTCTTGAAACCCCTCAATTCCTTTATCGGGGCTTTACCTTCGTACTCGGGAAGACGGGTGTAGACCTGGGCAACCTCATCTCCGTCATACTTCCCGGTGTTCTTAAGAGTGAAAGAGACATCGACCGTCTCGCCCTTATCCTCAACCTTGAGGTTGGAATAACGGAAGTTTGTGTAACTCAAGCCGTAGCCGAAAGGATATAGGACATCGCCCTCAAAGTACTTGTAAGTTCTCTTGGTGATGTCATAATCGTCAAAGGCTGGCAAGTCCTCAACCCTGTTGTAATAAGTCAGAGGCAGCCTGCCAGCAGGATTATACTTGCCGAAGAGGACCTCGGCCACAGCGGTGCCACCTTTCTCCCCAGGATACCATGCGTTGACGATCGCGGGAATATTCTTATCCTCCCACAGGATAGACAAAGAGCTTCCGGCGACAAGCACGAGGACGACATTCTTATTGACATGGTAAAGTTCCCGGAGGAACTCCTGCTGGTCGGCGGGCAAGGTGATGTAATCACGGTCCTTTCCTTCCCTCTCGATAGACTTATTGATTCCCATCACGGCAACTACCACGTCGCATTCCTTAGCGAGTTTCCCGGCGTTTCCATAAAGTGAGAGCCTGTCTTGTCCAGCAGACTTGGGAGGAATCCAGCCTAGGCGGGCAACGGCATAGTCACGGAGATTGTAATACTCCACTTTCACCTCATATTCCTTTCCCGCCTCAAGGTTCACAGAGGCTTTGTCCATACGGACGGCGTGTCCTCCCCAAGCGTCGATGAGGAGCTTGCCGTCAACGAAAAGGCGGCAACCATCATCAGAAGTTATGCAGAGAGTATATTCTCCTGAGAGCGATGGACGTAAAGAGCCTGTCCATCTCACACTCATCGGAGCGTCAGGAATGAACGGGTCTGGAGCTTGGTTGTTCGGTTCGAAATTGATCCACTCATCCGCCCTGGTCTTGGGTGTTCCTTTCAACTCAGTCCCGGAATAGTACTCAGCCTTAAGACCCTTGGGAAAGAATTCTGGAGCGATGGTCTCGGAGGCATCCGCGGCAGAGACCCATGGAGCGTATTTGACGTCAATCCCCTTGCCTGCGACAGCCTTGATACCATCCAAGATTGAGACAGGTGTGGAGGCCGGGGTTCCACTGTAATCACCGAACTCGCATGTGCCTGCATTGATTCCGACGACTGCGAGAGACTTGATCTTGCCCTTCTTAAGCGGCAGTATGTTACCCTGGTTCTTAAGCAGGACTATCGATTCCCTGGCCATATCAAGCGCAAGAGCCTGATGTTTCTCAGAGCCAATTACTTCCGGAGGAAGCTTAGTATATGGATTGTCCTTCCCGGAATCGAATATGCCGAGCTTCATCCTGGCGGTCAAGACCCTTCTGGCTGCACGGTCGATGTCCTCATCTTTGACCATACCGAGTTTATAGGCTTTCTTGAGCGGCTCTATGTAGTAATAATCGCCACACTCAAGGTCAAGACCAGATAGGAGGCACAGGGCGGCGGCCGTCTCCTTCTTCGCCACATAATGATGATCTTCCACAAGAGTGGAAGGACCACCGCAATCGGAGACCACATAACCGTCGAACCCCCAATCATCCCTCAAGACCTTGGTCAGGAGCCAAGGGTTGGCTGAGGAAGGAATACCATTTATGGCGTTGTAAGAGGCCATTATGGACTGGGCATGTCCCCTGCGTACGAGGGCCTCATAAGCAGGTAAGTAATATTCCCTCAATTGTTTCTCGGTGATCTCAGCGTCGCACTCGAACCTGTTGTGCTCCTCGTTGTTCGCAGCGAAATGCTTCGGCGTGGAAACCACCTTAAGGTACCTGGGATCGTCACCCTGAAGACCCCTCACGAATGCGGTTCCCATCTCGCCGGTGAGGAACGGATCCTCACCGAAAGTCTCAGGAGTACGTCCCCAACGAGGATCCCTGGCCATATTCACAGTCGGTGACCAGAAAGTGAGGAGGTCGCTAAATTGGTTGGTCTGTAGTTTCCCCTCTCCCAGCTCATTCCACCTTGCCCTCGCCTCATCGGAGATGGCCGTGGACACCTTGAACAGAAGGTCAGGATCCCAAGAGGAAGCCAAGGCTATCGCCTGTGGGAACACAGTGAAACGCCCAGGGCGGACAACCCCGTGAAGTGCCTCATTACCATGATAATATTTAGCGATTCCAAGACGTTCATTCGCCGGAGAGGTAGCCCTCAACAAATCAATCTTCTCGTCAACCGTCATCCTTCCGAGCAAATCCTCAACCCTTTGGGCGATCGGCAAGCTCTCGTCACGGAAAGCAGGGGTCTGCGCTCCCATCTTGAAAAGAAAAGACGAGACAACGGAACAAACAACCACAACACAAATCAATCTTCTCATTCTCATTTCACGATTCTTTTAAACACAGGTATATTTTCCATATCAACAGGGACCATATGATAAGCGCCTCCCTCATAGTGGGTTCCGTCTCTGGTGTCCTCCCATCCTCCCTCATTGACGGGCAGATAGACCTTCCAGGAGGAGACATGGCCCTCAGTCACCGGACAGACAAGGAAATCAGGGCCGAACATGAATTCTGTCTCCTGAGCCAAAGCATCAGCGTCACCCGGGAAATCAAACACCAACGGACGCATCATGGTATAGTCTTCCTCGGACACCTTCCTGGCACATTCCAGGATATAAGGCATCAAGGCCTCTCTACGGGCGATAGCAGCCTTGAAAAGCCGCTCAGTCTCAGCGCTGTACTCCCAAGGTTCCGTCCGGCTCTGGTAGCCGTGGACCCTCATGAGAGGAAGATAGACAGCGGTCTGGATCCACCTGATCATGCGCTCTTGGTAATCAAGGTCATCGTATTGCCCGACAGGTCGGAAGAAACCTCCGGCATCGTAAGTCCACCAGGGAAGTCCGGCGGCCATCTGGCCGAGACCAGCGGCAATCTGCACCTTGAAAGAGGTCCAGTCAGCGCCAATATCCCCGCTCCATGTCATTGCCCCGTAGCGCTGCATACCTGCGAAACCACTCCTTGTCAATATGACTGGAAGGCGGTTCGGATCATCCTGGCGAAGTCCTTCATAGACAGTCTTGACAACCTTCAGGGGATATACATCACGGTAGAACTCCCCTGGAATACTGTCATTCCCGACACGGCGACCAGCTAGGTCATCGTTCTCTGGTTCAGTAGCATCCTGCCACCAGGCATCAATCCCGGTAGGTAAAAGCTTGGAACTGAAGTTTTTCCAATAACAATCAGCGGCCTCAGGCTTAAAGAAATCAACCCAGTCCGTTCCTCCGATATAATAGCCGTTACTCTTCATTTCCTGGCCAACCTCGGATCTCTCATCAACCCTCGACCATACCGAGAGCATCACATGCTGACCGAGATTGTGGACCTCACGGGTCATTCCGGCGGGGTCCGGATAATACTCCTCGTCAAAACGCATCGCGTTCCAACCATATTTTCCCCACCATTGCCAATCCTGGACAATGGTCCCGACCGGGATTCCCTCGTCATGGAAACGCTTTGCGGCCTCAAGCAACTCATCTTGTGAGGCATAGCGCTCGCGGCAATGGATGTACTTGAATATCCAGTCCGGCATAGGAGGCACATGACCGCTCAACGAGCGGAAAGACTTCATAACCTCATCGGCGCCACCGGCGAATACCGTGTAGTCCAAGCCTTGGGCTACAGGGGAGCGGAATGTCGTGGTGTTATCTATCTCTCGCCAATACAGGACTGGAGAATCACCTTCAGCGGCTCTAACCTCAACTTTATGATGACCGGCGGACAACTTGGCCTTCGCTGCCACAGTCGGAGGCAACCAGAAATTTGAGAAGTCCGCCAGCGGCTGCCCGTCAATGGCGAGATAATGCTTCCTGGCCATGCTACGACCGACATCCAGCAGGAAACCGTACTCCGCATCCTCCGGAAGATCAATCTCGGCCGTGAACAAGTCATACGTCCTGATTTCAAACAAGTTCCCTGAGGTCCCGGTAACATTGACCTTATCGCCGGAGATCGCCTTCTGGGCAAGTGTGAGAGCCACACTGAAACCGGCGGGATTGAAATCAGTGAGGCCATAGTTGTGCCAAAGGATTCCATAGCCCTTGCTAGAAATCACCATCGGCACAGATATCTGTGAATTGACTTGGGTCAGACGTCTGGTGAGTCCACGGACATCCAGGTGACCGTCCTGGAACTGGCCGGTACCGAAAAGCTTCTCTCCTTCCGGAGAGACAAAGGATTGGCACACTGAATATGCCTTGGATCCTTGGATCTCAGTCGGGACAACCTCCCTGCCACCAGCCTTCTCCTCCAAAAGGACATTGCCGTCCGCATCCTTGAAAGTAATGACACCATCCGCGGCTTTGTACTCCGCTGACATCTTGGCCGTGGACACAGTCAGGTTCCCGCCAGCCTTACGCACCTTATAACCCGGTCTGGAGACAGTCTCCGTGAATATCAGCTCCCCGAGATCCGGAGCCCCATCCGGTACCAGGCGCACCCTGATGGCGTCCTCAGCCATAGGTTCTATACATAATTCTCCTTCCTCTAGCCTGACACAGGCCTTTTTACCGCCGCATGAGAGAAAGACCAATGCGGCCAGGATAAATGATAATCGCCTCAATCCCATAATATACTAAACTAGAATCCAATCTTTCTCAAGGCAGCTCACATGATGCTCAGTGATACCTTTCTCATCCATCCATCGGCGAGTGTCACGAGTTTTAAGCCAGTCATTCTCCGGAGCCGGTTCCCAGACCCAACTTGGAGTCGGCCAAAGGCAAGCCCTGAAATTGATTGACTTGTAGAACTCTTCCGACACACCGTTCTGGCCATGATGAGCCATCTGGAGGTAGTCGCAATCAAGATACTCCCGACATTCGGCCAGTAGTTTATCTCCACGCTCAGCCTCCGCATCACCCAGGAAGACAACGCTCTTCACATCGTCCCACATCCGGATCACCATAGACTGGTTATTGAAACACTTGCGAGGAATACTCATGTCCGCCACGCTCAGAATCATTATTCCTATCCCATCTATGTCGAATCTCTCCCCCACAGTATGAATATTCAGGAAATCAGTCCCGTCCATGCATTCATCCAGGACCCGGTAATATCTTCTCGCGTTATCGCCACTCTGCGGTTCGCAATCCAGGAAGGAATCCTGGACCCTCGAGTATATGACCTTGTCAACCGTGATTCCCTTGGGATCTCCAAGAATGGTCGCCAAGGCCTCCATGTGGTCCTCGTGAGGATGAGTGATAAACCAAAGGTCAACATGGCCTCCCGCATCCATCAAGTGAGTCCGAAGGTTCTCAGCATCAGAGGCATACCCCCCGTCGACCATAATCACCTTCCCGCCCGATGTCTTCATCAGGTAGGATTCCCCGATAGTGTCCGTAGCCGATGATATCTGCGTCAACGAGAAATGACCTTTCTTTTTCAACTCAGAGGTCCTAGGGACACAGCTTGAAATAGCCAAACCTGCCGCCGCGGTGCCGGAAACCTTTATGAAACCCCTCCTATCCATAGTTTCAGTATCAATTAATTATATTCAATCCTTAAATTTAGCGATACTTTTCGTAAAAAAAGAACCTCACCTATCATTTCACGAATACACGGCCTCCGGGGAGAGCTTTCTCATCAGCGTTTCTTCCGAGCCAGACCTCGAACCAACCTTCCTCA
>JAFROA010000179.1 GCA_017429885.1 Bacteroidales bacterium
ATCACAGGATCCAGCCAAGCCAGAGGCAACAGCGGTGTATATCTCCAAGACAAGTATGAGATCCAGATTCTGGACTGCTACCAGAACGAGACTTATGCCAATGGTCAGACCGGAAGTGTTTACAAACAGGTGATTCCTCTTGCCAACGCCATGCGCAAGCCCGGAGAGTGGAATGTTTATGACATCATCTATAGCGCCCCCGTATTCAACGAGGATGGCACCTATAAAGTGGCACCTCAAGTGACTGTCATCCAGAACGGTATCGTGCTGCTGAACAATTTTACCATCAGGGGTACCACGGAGTACATAGGCCACCCGAGGGTTGTCCCCCATGGCGACGGTCCGATCCGCCTTCAGTCCCATGGCGACAAGAGCGAACCAATAAGCTTCAGGAATATCTGGCTTAGAAAGATGTAGCCTGATGTATATGATGAGCGCTATTGGCGTTCAATTCTGGGATGGGCCTTCATCATTGATGAGGCCCATTCTTTGAATTCGCTCCATTTGTAATATGGCCCTGAAACAGGCTGGAGCTGTGGGAGAGTGGCCTCGTTGCCATTTCTCAGGAGCTTGAAAAGAATATCCGGATTCTTTTTAGAGCGATAGAACACGAACTGGATGTTGGCCCCCTTCGGGGTGTCATAGTTTTGGAACCAATATTTGACATCTTCTGTTTTCTCGGGCTCGAAACCGCAGCCGTTGATATTCAGAAGGGGGCAAATGGCGTTAACGACTGTGTCGTGGCCAAAACGGAAATGACCCTTGTATACTCCAGTGGCGATAGCTTCATCTGCCAATGTTATGATATCTCTCAAAAGGGGAATCATGCGATAACGGTTCCTGGAATGGCCAACATAGACAGAATAGTTCTCTATTTCCCACATCGCGAGGAGCTGATCTTTACTGAATATGTCCTCAAGCCAGTTCCCGTCCGAATAGTTGTGATACCCGGCCCAAAGGTTGAAGAGCTCATGGACAAATTCCCTCCGGCCTCCTATTTCCTCGAGGAACCCCCTGTCTGTGAACAGTTTCCCTAGTATGGAATCATAGTCTGTGAGACGGTCTTGCATGTCGGTCACACTCTCCGGGACGATGATGCTTCCCTCGTAGTATTCCGCGATTTCTTTTGGGGCCCCTCCGGGATTCGTCACGTTCAGGTTGGTGTGGAGAGAATTCATTTCGATGTTCAGTTTAGGAGCGCATTTCTGGAGGCTGACGGTGAAAGCGTTCATGCTGACTATGGCCCTTTGGGAGGTCGAGGCCATAGCCATAACATCTCCACCATCTTTGAACACCTCAGGGAAATCCTGGCACATTTTTCTTGCTATTTCCATGTGCTGCTCCATTCCGAGTTCTGAGAGATCCCCTGTATTGAGGAGAGGTCTCAGGTAGAATGCGTTGAAGTCATCATACAATCTTTGCCCCCTAGGAGTGAGAGATCCTGAGTCAGAGGCGGCGTCAAGCACTTTCTTTAAAAGGGTATATGTGTTTGAATTCCATGCGTAACGGGAGCCGTGGCGACCATAGTGGGAAATATAGAAAGGGGAGTAGCCCTTAGGGGCTGGAGTCAAAGCGGCCGCATCGTAACGGTATGGACCCTCACACCCGGCCATCTTGTACCGGCTGGATGCCACGACATCCAGCACATCGTAGGTCTGGGCTCTTAAAGTGAATGAAATGCTAAGAAGCGTGGAGACGCCTAAGGCGGCTGTGATAAGTCTAAATGTGTGTCTCATAACCCAAAGATAACAATAATCCCACGCATTGCTTATATTTGCATAGCCACTTTTATAATTGAATCATCTTTTCTGGCATGAAAAAATATTTATCCACTCTGATCTGGGCCTTGATGGCAGTCTCAGCTTTCGCCCAGGAACAACAAGTACGGTTCTTCTCCCACAGAGGAGGAAGGATGGAATTTGACGAGAACACCATTCCTGCCTTTGA
>JAFROA010000180.1 GCA_017429885.1 Bacteroidales bacterium
CGAGGCAGATAAGATAGACTCTGACTTCTGTGAGTCCATATTCACCTATGCGGCGGAATGCTCCGATCCATAGCAGGATGAGAGGGGGTATGGCTATAATAGGGAAAGCCTTGTAGAACCGCTCGAAATGCCTTTTTTCAACAAGGAGCCGGAAAAGGTGGCAAACAAGTCCAACGGCCATGAAAATGGCCACGATGTATGCGACTCCTCCGTTCGGCAGTTCCCAACGAAGCGCGATCCTCCCGATGTAAATGTAGAGAATGGCCGTGTAGATGATCAGGGCAGGGGAGAGAATGTAGTCTATGACGATCTTGAGGATTTTCCCGTTGGCTTCTTTGTAGCTATTCTTCTCAACAAATGAGCAACATAGCAGAGGAATGATCACAAAAGCTATGAAAGCCATTGGATCTGTGAACCATTTGTCTTTCAAGTCAAGGTCAAAGAGGAAGTTGACAGAGGCTATAATGATGTCCACTATAGCGATCAGCAGGAATCCTATTATGAACCCTGCCGCCACATTGATGACAGTGTCCAGGATGTTTTGCCCATAAGGCTCATTCTCAAGAGGTTCCTTCCCTATTATCAGCAATACTATCGCTATGATATAAGCTACCCCGAGACTCCATCCCGGGTTTACTGAGCCCCAAACCAGAAGCGGGATCCAGAGAAACCAGGACAAGCAGTACAAGACTCTGAAAACGAGGTGTTTCCCGCTCCACTTGTGGAGAGTGAACAGGAGGACATAATGAGGGAAGAACCAGAAGAACAGGTAGAAAACATCACTCTTGCCCAAGGCCTCCCGGACGCTGCTCTCGAAGAGGAATACCACGAAATATGTTACCCCGAGAAGAGCCTCCAACGGGAACTCCCGGACGCTCTTTATAAAGCCTTGCCAGAGCTTGCTAGCTATTTCAGAGGTTCTGCTCATTTCTTTCCAAGTCGTTGATTGGATATTTTAAGGAAGCGCTCGAGTTGCTTGTTTTGCATAATGGCTTCCTCACATATCTGGGGCAGATTGTATGTGAAGCCATCGAGATCGCATCCCACATAGAAATCCTCGGGGAGATCCTCCCTGAGATCGGCACCTCCATTGTTTCCGGCTGATATTCCCGGGGTAAATATCTCCCTGTAGATATAAGGCGGACCATCCAGCCTGAAGCAAAGGGTGCGTTTGGTACTCTCTGTGTAGCCGCCTCCACTCTCGAACCTGGTCCAGCCCAGGGGAATGTCGCAGTGGAGGAACTGGAGTCCAAGTTCTTTGGCCAGCCGTTCAGCGAGGGAGTTATATTCGCCCCTGATAAGGACTTTGTTGGTTACCAGGTACTTGTCCAGCTCTGGTGTGCGCTCAATGCTCTTCACCGAGAAGGCTATGATAAGGCACTCGATGGATGTGAACGCCTCGATGAAGCCTTTTGTGACCTTGGTTATTCCCTTGTCGAATTCCAGTGAGGAATACTCATCGGGCTTGAAGGAGCCTGGGCTGGCATTCAGGTCTTCAGCGCATACCGTCCCTTTGCCCTCCACTCGGAGGTTGTCATCCCATTCGTTGATGAATGTGATATTGTCGTTGTGGTCGGAGAAGTACATATCATGTCACTATTTGTCCATAAAGATAGCATTAATTAATAACTTTCATTAAATTGCGGTATGAGAAAGATAGCGATTTTGGCATCCTTGCCGCTAATTATATCCGCCTGCTGCCGGGGTCCGGTTTACGAGCGCCTGAACCTTCAGGCCGAATCTGAATATCTCCATCCGGTCCGTCCGGCTTCCGAAGGCAGGAACCCCTGTTGGAACAAGTTCGCTAAGAAGTTCATGTACGCGCCTGCGTTTGAAGTGCCTTCCGTTCCAGGGGCTGACAAATACCGCTTTACAGTAAGGAGCGCCGAAGGGAGTTGGTCTTTCCTATCCGACAGGCCAGACGCCGACTTGTCTCCGATCTGGAACCAGATTCCTCCGGCAAATGTGGATTTGACGGTAGAAGCATTGGTTGGGGAAGCCGCGGACACGGTTTACTCAAGAAGTTTCCTGAGGGATTTCCCGTTCAAAGGGCCTTATAACGGGCCGGTCAGGAGTTACAAGGAGGCCGCGATTCGGGCGGCCCTTCACAACCATCTGATGCCCCAGGTACAAAACTGGATAGGAAATACAGTCCCGGACATGTCTTTATGGACAAATACATATCCATGCAAGATAATAGGCTCCACTATCCGGAACGAGTGCCTTGTGGCTCTTTTGCTTCCAGACAGGAAGGAAAACGCCCTTGAGGTGGCCAGGTCAGCCGCGGCTTTCCTGATTGCGCAAAGTCGTCCAAAAGGGGAGCCCCTGGCGTTTTTCCCGCCTACATATTACCTTGACACACAGGCTTCTGGCGAAGAGCAGAATCAAGGGAAGACTATGACTATGGAGGCCACCTTTGCCGGGAACGCCTTCCTGGACCTGTACGATGTGACAGGAGAAAAGGAATGGCTTGACAGGGCGGTTGAGATTGGCCGTACTTATGTGCGGTTGCAGAGAGAGGATGGATCGCTGCCCATCAAGGTGGATTTTGTCACCGGAGAGCCTGTCAACGATGCCCATGCCCTGCTGCATCCGCTGCTAAGGTATTTCCAACGTCTTGAAGGGTATTCATTCGGTGAATTCTCTCAGGCTAGGCTGAAAGCCGAGCGATGGATGGATGAGACAGCGATGGAGCGTTTCGAGTTGACAGGCCAGTTTGAGGATGTTAACGTGCTAGGACTAGAGCCATATCAAAATCTGACGAACTGCACAGCCGCGCCATACGCCTCATATATTCTGGATAAAGGAACTATTAGTGAATCAGATATTTCCAACGCCGTGGACCTCATTCGTTTCTGCGAGGACCAGTTCGTTCATTGGGATTATGCTGACACGACAGCTGACGGGTTCCACAAGTCCAATGCTCCTTGTGTCCACGAGCAATACAAGTTTGAGGTTCCGGTCGATGACAGCAGTTGCAATGTCGCCAACGCATGGCTTGACCTGTATGAGGTCACAGGTGACCTTCTGGCGCTCGCCAAAGCGAAGGCGTTGATAGATAATATCACCATCCAGCAGAACGCCCAGGATGGAATGATCCCTACCATATTCAATTGGAGAAAGCCCGGGAATGGGGGAGATTACTGGATGAACTGTAGTTATGCCTCCATAACCACATTACTGCGTCTCGCATCGATGACTGAGGACTTGAATCGTCTTGATGACTGATTACTTAGGCAACTGAAGGATTACCTTTATAGGGAAGTGATCTGAAGGGGTGCGAGCCTGGAAGGCCTGGAAAGAGATCTCCTTTGGGAAGTTCCCGTTCTCATATTTCTGGGCCTCAGGTGTCATGGTCCGGTAAGTGTCGGTCAGGACACCATAGCGGATGACCCTTGTCTGAGGGGAGACAAAGACGTGGTCTATCCTACTGGTTGTGAAGCTGTTGGGATCGAAACCGTTAGCTGTGCCGTCGAGTGCGTAGCGGATCTCGCAGATTTCGTAACTGTCGGAAAGGATGCCGCTGCCGGTGAACACTCTGTAGATCGGGTTGTTCTGGTCAACGTTGAAGTCGCCGGTCAAGACCACAGGTTTGCCGCCGCAGATTTCCTTGATTTTCTCGACCACCAGTTTGGCACTCTCCATTCTGGCCTGGACTCCGATGTGGTCCATGTGGAGGCTCATGTAATAGAGTTCCTGCTTGGTCTCCTTTACCCTGAAATGGCCCCAGGTGCAAATCCTGTTCAGGGCCGCATCCCAACCCTTGCTTGGCACATCAGGTGTGGGGGAGAGCCAGAAGTCGCCATGGTCCAGAAGATCAAATACTTCCGTCTTGTAGAATATCGCCGAATGCTCGCCGGCCTGCTTGCCGTCGTCACGGCCGACTCCGATATATTCATAGCCAGGTAGCAGGGCTTTCATCCCCTCAAGCTGGCCAATGTAACCTTCCTGGGTGCCGAAAATCTCGAGGTCGTGGAAGAGGATCTGCTGGGCGATGATCGGAAGCCGCTGGCCCCAACCGTTGCCCTTAAGGGAGTCGCCCTTGTTCTCGTAACGGATGTTGTAGGAGCCGACCTGGAGGGTTGTGGCCCGGCGGGAAATGCCGCAGCTCACCGTCAGGATCGCGGTGGTGGCGGAAACCAGAAGAAGTCTCAGGAGTCTCATAGGCGTTATTAATTGTCACGAAAGTTAATAAATACTATCTTTACTGACAAATTAGGTTTTTATGATATCAATATTCACCCTGACCTCACCGCTTCACGACAAGGCAGCAGTGGATGCCGTGACCAAGGAATTCCTTGACAGCCTTGGCATTGAATATTCCTTCCAAGGGGACAATTACGAAGACTTCGGTACGGATCTGTCGCTGATTTATGTCAGGACGGGAGGAACCGAGGGCCTTTTCAAGGAACTTTTGCCTACCTTGCAGGGCCTTTCCCGGCAGACAATCCTGCTCTTGACTTCCGGAAAAAGCAACTCGCTCGCGGCGTCTATGGAGATTCTGTCCTATTTGCGTCAGGAAGGTCTCCGGGGGGAGATCCTGCATGGAAGCCCGTCGTACATCCGTTCTCGAATCGAGGCTCTCTCAAAGGTTGAGGAGGCTCGTCGCTTCCTTGAATATAAGACCCTCGGGATCGTCGGTCATCCGTCTGACTGGCTGATTTCCAGCGGTTTCGACCGGGATGTTATATTGGATAAGCTTGGAATATCGCTGCAATATATTCCGATGGAGGAACTTCTGGAGGAATATTCCTCTCTGAAGGATGAGGTCTCGGAGTCCTGGAATGAGGTTGTTGGTCGCTGCGGAGCCGAAGGGCCCCTCTCCACCCCCGTCAAGCAAGCCATTCCCGGAGCATACCGCCTCTATAAGGCATTGCAGACCCTTGTCACTGATTACGGCCTTTCCGGCCTGACTATTAGATGTTTCGACCTGTTGACCGCTATTCATAACACAGGCTGCCTGGCTCTTGCCCGCCTTAATTC
>JAFROA010000181.1 GCA_017429885.1 Bacteroidales bacterium
CGGACTTGCTGGAAACGATTATCTGATAAGCTGTTTGCTCGCAGGAGTTGATCCAGCTCATCCTCGGCGCCGAGCCCGGCTCCACCAGAACATCACCGTCCTGAAACTCCGTCCGCAACCCAGTCGGTGAGTTCTTCGAACATGCGATAATGCCGAGTAGCGTAAAAAAGGCAATGATAACTTTTTTCATAAATTATGTCGATTGTGGCCGAAGAGACCCTTCATCCCCGAACCGCCGCTTCGCGGCCCCACCGCTCGCTTCGCATTGCTCCGCTCCGGTCCCGCCTACGGCGGAGCCATTTTCCCCCTCTAGTCCCCCAAGGGACACTTACCCTTGCGGGGCATGCCGAGGGTGGCATGGGTTCGGGTGACGAAGGGTCTCCTTCGGCCATAATAAATGATACAAAGAAACAATGACTATATTCTGGCGATGGAATAGACCGGGGCGATCTCGGCAAGGCGGTCACGCCCATTGAGACCGTCGAGCTCAACGATGAATATGAACTCGTTCACCTTGACCCCATATTCCTTACCGTCAATTGTTAACTTCGTGGCTTCCAGAGCTTTGGCCACTCCTTCCGCGGTGCCTCCAGTGGCAAGCACATCATCCACGATGGAAACGTGGATAATCCCGTCCTCGGCCCTGCCGGCCGCGATGTCGGAATTGCGGTAGATAAGCTTGTCGGAACCATATTCCTTCATGATCTCTATGGTCTTGAGATCGTCTCCCGTGTAGGGAAGCTTGCCTCTCTTGCGGAACAGGATGATGTTGTCCACATCGCAGTTGTCAGCGATGAGCAGCGGAGAGGCGAACAGGAATGCCCTGGCCTCGGGGCATGCGACAGAAGGCGCGGTGATATGCCTCGCGACCTCGGCGGTAACGCCTTCGAAAACTTTGCGGTTTTGGAGATAGGGAATGATGTCCACGAACTTGATTCCCGGGGTCGGGAAGTCCTGGTAGAATTTAAGGTGTTCCTCAAACATGGTTGTTGAAAACTTTGTGGATTATTGTATAACAAAGATATGGATTTTCTCTGGTTATAGGATTAAATTTGTGAATAGATTGAGTGACTATTGTCCAACTATTATAAATTATGTCAATAAAACCCATTATCGCCGCCGCTATCGCGGCGCTGGCCTTCTCATTTTCGGCTAAGGCCCAGACTAATGTCCAGACGTTTTACGATTTCGGTAAGGATCGTAAGTACGTGACCACCACCTTCGAGATGTTCAAGGGCGACAAGTTCGGTGACACCTTCTTCTTCATCGACCACTACTACAACTCAACTGACAAGAATCTCAAGGGTCTTCAGAACAGCGGTCCCGCCAACGGCAGCTACTTCGAGATCGAGCGCGGAATCAATTTCTGGCAGGACAGCGACCTTAAGGACTTCAGCCTCCACCTCGAGTATGACGGTCTGATCACCGGCGGAGGGTTCAACCAGGGAACATATTGCTTTGGAGCCAAGTATTTCTTCCATTCCCAGGACTTCTCCAAGACGCTCTCCTTGTATGCGATGTATGAGCATTTCAACTCCAAGGTCACACCCAAGCCGGGAGTTCCTCTCAAGTTCACGGCTGTGTGGGGACTTAATAATTTGTTCGGGGTCAAGGGATTGACCTTCAAGGGCTTTGCTGACTTCTGGGGCAACAAGCAGGTATGGGGCCTCGGTGGCAAAGAGACAGGTTGGTCTTTCCTGACTGAGCCTCAGTTATGGATGAACCTCGGAAGCGCTTTTGACAACCACCTTGATCTCGGTTGTGAGATTGAGATCTCTAACAACTTTGTCGCGGAAGGCTTCCTCGTCAATCCTTGCCTTGGTCTCCGTTGGGCTTTCTAATCACACAAGGCACCACACTCTAATCACAGTAATAACACATGGCTGAAACTAAGACTGTGTCCCAGCCTGCCGAGAAGAAGGGCTGGTTGACGAAACTATTCGGGTTCGACGCCTCCAAGATGAAGGTCTCGACCGAGATTATGGCCGGAATCACCACATTCCTCGCCATGTCCTACATCTTGGCCGTCAATCCCTCCATCCTCGCTGACACCGGGATGGACAAGAACGCCTTGTTCACCACCACGGCGATCGCTTCCATCATCGCCACCCTTGTGATGGCGCTGTATGCCAAGCTGCCTTTCGCCCTGGCTCCCGGAATGGGGCTTAACGCCTTCTTCTGCTACTCGGTCTGTCTGGGAATGGGTTATTCCTGGCAGTTCGCCCTCACAGCGGTTCTCATCGAAGGTTTCATATTCGTGATCCTCACTCTTACCAATGTGCGGGAAGCGATTGTGAATGCCTTGCCGATGTCGATGCGTAAGGCTATCGGAGCAGGTATCGGCCTCTTCATTGCCCTGATCGGTCTCAAAGGCGGCGGCATAGTCGTTGACAGCCCCGCCACTCTGGTCGATCTCGGCACTCTCACTAGCGGCCCTGGCCTGCTTTCCGTGATAGGCCTGATCATCACCGGCATCCTCGTGATCCTCAACGTGCCCGGAGCTTTGCTGATCGGTATCATCGTGACCGCCCTCATCGGAATCCCCATGGGCATCACTAAGCTCTCAGGCTTCATCTCAGCCCCTCCGAGCATCGCTCCCATTTTCTGCAAGTTCGACTTCAGCCAAGTGCTGAGTCTCGACATGTTGGTCGTCGTGTTCACGTTCCTGTTCGTGGATATGTTCGACACGATCGGAACTCTCGTGGGAGTCACCACCAAGGCTGACATGGTTGATGAGAAAGGCAAGCCGGTCCGCCTGAACCAGGCTTTCCTCGCGGACGCCATCGGCACCATGGCCGGCGCCGCTCTCGGTACCAGCACTGTGACGACCTATGTCGAGAGCGCCTCGGGTGTCGCCCAGGGAGGCCGCAGCGGACTTACCGCCGCAGCCACCGCGGGTTGCTTCATCCTGGCCCTTTTCTTCGCACCGATCTTCACGGCCATCCCCGGATCGGCTGTCTGCCCGGCTCTTGTCATAGTAGGTCTTTTCATGCTCAGCCCTATAAAGGATATTCCTCTGGACGATTTCTCCGAGGCTATTCCCGCTTACCTGACCATGATCCTCATGCCTATGACATATTCCATTTCCCATGGTATTCTGATCGGCCTCATTTTCTATGTCGTTCTGAATCTTTGCACTGGGAAGAAGGAAAAAGTCAGCTGGTTCATGATTGTCCTGGCGATATTGTTCGTGTTAAAGTATATTTTCTTGTAAATTATTGGCTGTTAACGAATTAACAACAACGTTACGAGCCTGTTGATAACTTTAGCATTTTCTTTAATCTAAGGGACGATTTATCTATTATATTTGTCAATAGTTGTTCGGACTGGCTTTGACA
>JAFROA010000182.1 GCA_017429885.1 Bacteroidales bacterium
CCTTTCCTGCATTTCCTGCCTTTCCTGCATTCCCTGAATTCCCTGCACGTCACTGCCGACGCGGCCATCATGCCCGGCCTGCCTATCACGCCCAATCAGGCCATCATGGCCGATATTGCTGTCATCGACAATGTTGCCGTCATGGCCGACCTGATCGGCCATCCTGTCACCCTGAGCGGAGCGAAGGGCCTCCAACCGCCTCTCAAACCTCCCCTCATGCCCCTCCGGAAGCTCCTCATCATCAAATGCTTCCCGGTTTCTTTTAATGTATTCCTCTAAGTTATTCATCGTCCTTCTGAATAATCTAATAATAGTCTTTATCAGCCTTTTCTCAGCCTTTCCGCCAGCATCTTTCTGGCCCTTGAGAACCTCGTGCGAAGAGCACCTTCCCTCTCCCCTGTCATCTCGCTGATCTCCTCATAATCCAGTCCCTCGATCAAGACCAAGGTCAGGATCAACCTGTACTGCTTCGGGAGTGTGTCCATTGCGGTTTTCACCCTCTCAACCGTGAGAGAACCTCCATCCACATCGACGAATTCCCCGTCTCCGTTCTCCTCGCCACAATCCTCGATCCCCTCGCCCGCATATTCATCAAGGAACTCCCGTTCCCGTCTCATCTTCCTCAAAGCGTCAATCGAAGCCCGCACACACGTTTTCGTCAGCCATGCCGACTCCCTCCGCCCCTGGCCCCGGCCGAGTCCATCCTCGCTCCGGCCACATCCATCCTCGCTCCGCCGCACCCCAGCACCCCGGTCCGCCACCTGGCTTCGGCCGAGTCCATCCTCGCTCCGGCTACATCCATCCTCGCTCCGCCGCAGTTGAGTACGGCCGGTGGCCAGTGGCGAACCGGAAGCGAGAGCATCTGCCGTAGAGAGGAACTTCAAGAGGGTGTCCTGCATGATCTCCTCCGCCAAAGCGGTGTTCCCGACAATCCGGAAGCTGATATTGAACAACTTCCGTGAATATGTCTGGTATATCTTTATGGACTCTTCCCTGGTCATTTCTTAAATCCAAGGCCGCAGCCTCTACCGGCCATCTGCCTCTCAACTTTCCGTACCATCTACCGCATCATCTGTACCATCTCCCGCATCATCAACCCCACTATCTCCCCACCATCAACCACACCATCTCCCGCACCACCGACCAAACCACCTGCCGGTCTACCTACACCTTTCAACCCCAGCATATCTTCCAGCCTCCATCTAATAAACGAAATCTTTCCCGCATTGTTACAAGATTCCCCCGAAAATCGCCCCATCTGTCCCCAAACTCCGGACACATGGCACGCCGATGAGGCTGGGGCAGCGAAGGCGCGCAGAGGGCTGGGACAGCTGAGACTATTTCAGCAAGGGCTGGGACAGCTGAGGCTGAGTAGCAGAGGCGGGGCATAGGCTATCCAACCCAGTTGGCAACCAAAAGGAGTATTAAGTAAGCGTATTCCGGAAGTGGCTGAATATTAAATATATATAAAAAATGCGTAGCAAAATTATCTACGCATTTTCTGTAAATAACAGATTATCAACGCCTTCCAAAAAACAAAAAAAAAGGGCAGGCAATGACAGCCAACCCGAAGAAATATATAAAGTATTTGGACAGAATCTCTGAAGAGACCGAGAATCTAAGAAGAGACCGGGACCTGAAACGGTCAAAGCCCTTGGCTAGGCGTCGTCCCCGCCATCATCCCCGCCGTACTGGGAGATGTTGTCATCGGGCAGGGTGGAATCCGCTGCGGCGTCGGCGGAGGATCCGGCGACCTCCTCATTCTCAGCGTCTTCCTCGCCCTCAAGCCATCTCTCAAGCGCCTCGGCGTCATCGGTCTTCAGCTTGATCTTCACGAGATAGATGGAATCTGGAGTCTCGATGGTCACGGCGTTGAAAGGAGTGCCGTCAGGTTTAGTGTACTTAACTAAATCCGGCAGATAGTCGTTGAATCCCCTGGGATACTTCTCATTGAACAAGGCGGCCAATTCCTCCGACATGTTCTCATAACTCACAACGTGCCTTTTCCTTGAATCTGGATTCATACTCTTTAATCTTCTTTGCGGTGCAATATTAAGACTTTTTTCTTAATCGCGACACATCCGCGCTACTTTTTTCTGAAGAAAAATGATTTCTGCCGTTTTTTCCGCTCCGGATCCCTTTCCACGAACACTGGACGCATGTTTCTCGGATCCAATCCCGTGTAGTACATGACCGATGATGTCGTCATCGGAGTGGGCGTGAAATCCTGCACCTGATCCATGAATATTCCCCGCAACGCCGGATGCCTGGAAAGATTCTCCATGTCCTTCATGGTGCATCCGGGATGGGATGAGATGAAATATGGCACTATTCCGGTCCGCCGCCCGTTCTCCCGGCAAATCTTATCGAACTCGATTCTCAGCCTCTCGAAAAGCTTGAACGAAGGCTTACCGAGATATTGCAAAACCCTGTCCTCAGTGTGCTCAGGGGCCACTTTAAGGCGCCCTGATGTATGGTCGAGCACGAGGGTACGCAAATATGGCCTGGAGGTCTCATCCACGAAACCATCAGGAGTCAAGAACAAGTCATAGCGAATGCCGCTGCCAATATACGAGTGACGCACTCCAGGGACCGCGTCAACTGCCTTGTACAACTCCAACAACCGAGCGTGCGACCGGTTCATATTCACACAGACGGAAGGGAAAAGGCAGGACTTACGCCGGCAGATGGCGCACTTCGAAGGGTCTTTCCCGGTCATCATGTACATGTTGGCGGTAGGGGCCCCAAGATCAGAGATATTCCCGGAGAACTCCGGCATTGCGGCTAGCCTACGTACCTCAGAGACAATGGATTCCTTCGAGCGGGACTGTATGAACTTGCCCTGATGGGCAGCGATAGTGCAGAAGTTGCAGCCTCCGAAACACCCGCGGTGGGTGATGATGGAGTCCTTGATCATGTCATAGGCCGGGATGCGCTTCCCACGATAGCGAGGATGGGGCAGCTTGGTAAAGGGAAGGTCCCAGTAGGAGTCCATTTCCTCGGTCGTGGACGGCGGCTGCGGCGGGTTGACCTGGACATACCCGTCCCCGACCGGCTCCACAATCGTCTTGGCGTGGAGCATGTTGGCGTTGGTCTCGATGATATGGAAATTCTCGGCGACGAGTTTCTTGTCGGCGAGGCAATCCTCGAAAGAGCGCAGAACGATGGTGTCCGGAGAGGCTTTCGGCTTACCGGTCAACTTGAAGGCTATCTGAGGGATCTGACGGATCTGATGCGGGCTCCTGCGGTCCTCGATGGCCCGAGTGAGCTCCAGCATCGTCTTCTCCCCCATCCCGTAACAGAGATAGTCTGCCGGGCACCACTGCAGTATCGAGGGAAGAAGCTCGTCTTTCCAGTAGTCGTAATGCGTCAACCGCCGGAGCGATGCCTCGACTCCCCCGATCACGACCGGAACCTCAGGATAAAGATCCTTGAGAATCCGGGAATATACGCTCACAGCATAGTCCGGACGGGCTCCGGCCTTTCCCTCCGGGGTATATGCGTCGTCGTGGCGAAGCCGTTTTCCGGCGGTATAATGGTTGACCATGGAGTCCATGGCCCCGGAATTGACGGCGAAATAGAGCCTGGGGGCACCTAGTTTCTTGAAATCCCTGAGATCGTCCCTCCAGTTGGGCTGGGGAACGAC
>JAFROA010000183.1 GCA_017429885.1 Bacteroidales bacterium
AGATTATTACAATCCGGTCTCAATGATTAATGAAAGCAAAGGATCAACGGAAGCAACGTTGCTTCGTTTGCTTGGGGACATTACCTATACTCCAATTCAAGGACTTGATTTTAAAGCGATTGCGTCTTCGAATGTGTGGAATCAGATGAGCGGTTACTATGAGACGCATCAGCATACTTATGAGGCCAGAACACCGAAGGGAGGTGCGGCGTCCCGTACTGCCAATAGGGGACAGCAAGATCTGCTTGAGATCACAGGCCAATGGAAGAGCCGTTTTGCCGAGGATCACAACTATACGGTTTTGGCTGGTTACTCGTATCTTCGCAGTGAGGACCAAAGTTTTTCCGCTAATAACTCAGGATTCGCCGTAGATGATTATGAATATAATAATCTGGGTGTGGGAACAGCTCTCCAACAAGGCGTCTCGAGCGGAAAACCTGTTGGGATGAGTTCTTCTAAAGGTGAAAACTCTCTCGTCAGTTTCTTCGGCCGTGTGAATTATGACTTTAAAGGCAGGTATATGCTTGCCGCTTCAATCCGTCGTGAGGCTTCGACCAAGTTCGGCGAGAATTATAAATGGGGTAATTTTTACTCTGTATCAGGTGCTTGGAATGTCAAGCAGGAGTCATTCCTGAAGGATTATGAAGCGATATCATCACTCAAGCTTCGTGCCGGTTATGGAGAGACTGGTACCGAGCCCTCATCCCGCTATATGTCGCTCAATACCTTGTCTTTCAGTAATTATGCTTTCTACAACGGTGCGCAAATACAGACTCTAAGGCCATCCACGAACGCTAATCCTAACCTTCGTTGGGAAAGGAAACATGAGCTTAATGTCGGTCTGGATTTCGGTTTCTTCGACGATCGTTTGACCGGTACTATAGATTGGTACAACCGAAAGACCCTTGACCTCCTTTGGGATTACTCGGTTCCTTGTCCTCCGTACATCTACTCCTCAATGACCGCTAATGCTGGCTCAATGCAGAATACTGGAATTGAGATCGGTCTTTCCTGGCAAGTTATCCGCAACAAGGATTTCATGTGGACAACCTCGGTGAATTATTCTCATAACAAGAATACTTTGCTTGCCTTGGGTAATGATCAGTTCATGGCAAATGATTACTCTGACCAGGGATTCGCTTTCTCAACCACCAGCCACCGTCTCCAAGTTGGGGAGTCCATCGGTAATTTCTGGGGCTTTAAGAGCATTGATGTCGATGACGCGGGCCATTGGATTATTGAAGGAGAAGATGGCAAGCCTAAGTCAATCAATGATCAACAGCCTACTGATAAGCGGGTTATCGGCAACGCCTTACCCAAACATTATCTCAACTGGAACAATAATATCCAATGGAAGGGTTTCGACCTTGATGTCCAGATGAGAGGCGCTTTCGGATTCCAAGTACTCAACATGACCGCCGGTATGTATGGAATTCCTTGCCAGCTTGCTATGGGTAACCTACTGAAAAGGGCATTTGATCCCGTGTATGGAAAGAGAGTCCTTGCCGATGATCAAGGCTATCAGTATGTCAGTTACTTCGTTGAGAATGGTGATTATTGGAAGATTGACAATATAACGTTGGGCTATACTTTCAATGTCAATTCGAAAAGCTTTAAGAGCTTGAGAGTCTTCGGAGTTATCCGCAATGCTCTCACAATTACCGGATATAGCGGTAACGACCCTGAAGTTCCGATCACTGGTCTAACTCCAGGTATGGATCATTACTATCGTTATCCTATCACCAGGTCATATACCGCTGGTGTCTCATTCAAATTTTAATCAGCCTCCGTTATGAAAAAGATATTATTAGTTATCTCTATGGGCTGCGCCCTTGCGTTATCCGCCTGTACGGACATGACAGAGAAAGTTTATAGTGATTTGACATCTATTTCCTATCACTATTCCTCTGACGATGTGAGACGGGTTTTGGGCGCATGCTACCTTCCGATGAAAAGTTACATAGGTCAAGAGCAGCTTTGGGCGCTGGATCAGGTTACTGCGGATGAAATCACAATGCCTCCGAATTCAACAGGTTGGGATAATGGAGGAGTGTTTAGAACTTTGCAATATCATTCATGGAATTCCGAACATAAATTCCTCAATAGCGTTTGGAATGTTACTTGGAATGGAATAGGACTATGCAATAACGTGATTGAGCAACTGCAGAAGAATGAATTGAATCTCGATGAAAAGACCAATGCCAGTACTCTTGCCGAGGTTCGAGCTCTCCGGGCGTTTTATTATTCAATTATTGTGGATTTTTGGGGAGACGCACCACTCGTTCCTGAATTGACACAAGACCTCCCGACTGTTACTCCCAGATCTGAGATTTACAACTTTGTTGTGAACGAACTCAAAGAAGCGATTCCAAATCTTTCGGAAGTTCAAGGGGGAGAGCGTTATGGCCTGTTCAACAAGTGGGCTGCTACAACTCTTCTTGCCAAAATGTATCTGAATGCGGAAGTTTACATAGGCAAAGCAAATTGGCAGGGTGCGCTCGACGCTTGTAATTCAGTGATTAATAGCGGGAAATTTGCGTTGTCAGAGAATTACAAAGATAATTTCCGGGATGATGACGCATTTCTGATGGCCAATAAGGAAATCATTTATACTATTCCTTTTGACTCAGGTAATGGCGGTTATTCCATGTACTACTTCTCTTGGGGATCTCCTCTGAAGGATAAGTTCAAAACAGGAGGGACTCCTTGGGGATCTGGTTGCGCTATGGGCGTCCCCCAGTTTATTGACACGTATGATGAGGATGACATCCGCCTTGATGACACTTGGCTCCATGGGGTCCAGTGCGTATATGGTACAGACACACCAATCAAGTGTATCTTTGATGCCATAGATGGAGTCTTCCCTGACCTGAATTATGTGAATGATATTCAAAGCGGCAACTTTACTAAGGAATGGGAAGGCTATAGAATGAATAAGTTCGAGGTGCCTGTAGGTTGTAATAGTATGGGTGCTGATTATCCGATTTTCCGATACTCTGAAGTTCTCCTTATGAAGGCGGAGTGCTTGCTCAGGCTTGGCCAGCCGGGTGCCGGTGAAATTGTAACTCAAGTTCGTCAACGCGCTTTCAAGAATAACCCTGACAAGGCGAAGGTTACAGATGAGCAGTTGAAAGGGAATTCCGCTTATGAGTATTACTACTATGCTGGAGATTATGCTTTCAGCCATCCCGAGAATAGAAAATACGGTCCTCATGACAAGGACAATGTCCAGTTCGGTCGGCTGTATGATGAGTACGGATGGGAGTTGGCATGGGAACTTGGAGCTCGTACTAGAGCTATCCGTTTCGGTACATTCAAGAGAAGCTGGCTGTCGCACGATGCGGACGCTTCGGATATCACCACAGTGTTCCCTATTCCCCAAGCCGCTATCACAGCCAACCCCAACTTGACTCAGAATCCAAATTACAAATAGGTATTAATAATCTGCTATCTTTACAGGAGGGCTTTTGGCTGATCCAGGTCCTCCTGTTTTTTTAACCCGTGAAGATGTATGCTGTGTTATTCCAAGGGACATAATTTATTCTTCATTCCCATCATTATCGTTTCTGCATCTATGTTGTTTGGCTGTAGAGAGAAAACTCGTGTGGAGTCTTCTCCCAGAATAGTCAACATCATTAATTTTATCCGTCTGATGGAACCTCGCTTTAACGGGGCCAGAACCAATGAGATACTTTACCAAACGGTCGTTTCTCAGGCGGAGGATTTGAGGTCAAAAGGATTGGTCGGGACGTATCTTCTCCAATATGATGCTCTTAAAGATTCTTCGTACCAGAAACTTATGAAGGAAGAACTTGCAAGAGGTTGTGAGGTAGGAGCTTGGTGGGAGATTACCCAGCCCCAAGTAGAAGATGCAGGGATGATCTGGAGAGGACGCTTCCCTTGGGACTGGCAAGCGCATGTGGATTTTTCAGTAGGGTATACCCCTGACGAGAGGGTGAGGCTGGTTGATGTCTATATGAAAGAGTTCAAAGAGATATTCGGCTTTTATCCAAGATCTGTTGGCTCTTGGTTCATTGATGCCATCACTCTGGGATATCTGTATGATGAATATGCGATAGAGGCTTCTTGCATGTGTAAGGATCAAGTAGGAACGGATGGCTACACTTTATGGGGAGGGTACATGAATGGTGCATTCTATCCAAGTCGTCAAAATGGCTACATGCCCGCCCAAACCGCGGAGGGATGTATCCCTGTTCCTGTATTCCGCATGCTAGGGAGCGATCCCATCTACCAGTATGAAGCTGGTGTTGGCGGGGCATCCCAAAGTGTAGAAAGTCTGGAACCGGTTTCTTCCATTGGTGGTAGCGATCCGGAGTGGGTGGACTGGTATTTTAGAATGTTCACTGATGAACCGCATCTTGAATACAATTATGTCCAAGTTGGCCAGGAGAACTCGTTCACATGGCAGAAAATGAAAAAGGGGTTTGTTTATCAGACCGCACTCCTTTCTCGTATGGTTGATGAGGGGAAGCTCAGAATAGAGACTCTTGGTGAGACAGGTCGCTGGTTTAGGGAGAATTATCCGTTGAACCCACCCACAAGCCTAGTAGTAACAGAAGACAGCCGGAATGGTGGACGAAAGACTCTGTGGTTCAACAGCCGTTTTTATCGTGCAAACCGTCTGTGGGAAGATGGAAAACTTAGGTTTAGGGATATCCATCTATTTGATGAAAACTTCCGTTCTGATTATTTGGATTACCCGGATACTCTGCCTGTGTTCCGCTACGAGACATTCCCTATCGTTGATGGATGTTTGTGGAGTTCTTCTACACATCTGTCTGGCTTAAATTTTGTCGCTCCTTCCTTTGATGGTGGAGATCCGGTATTCTCTTCTTCAAGTGACTCTTGTCAGAGAGTCATCTGGCCTTCTTCTTCCGGGAACGGTAAGCTTATTATTGTATTTTCTGAGGATGAAATAAGGATTCAATCGGAAGGAAACATCGGATCTTGGTATTTTGAACTAGACACGGTTCCGGAAGTATTTCTGCCTTTTATCAATATTCAGTCAACTAGAATCGAAGCCGCTATGTCTGGACAGGGATATGGGGTTACTATCTCTAGAGGGTCAGCGGTAGATATTCGGACTGAAGCCCCTGGAAAGGTCTTCCGGCTACTGCCTGAGAAAGGCGTGATAGACATTGTTATCAATTGATTCTAACAAAGAACTCTTTAAACACTTTATTTTCATCATAATATGAACAAAACGGTTGTGCTATTATCATTACTATTTTCCTCTCTTGTCATGATTGCCTGTGCAGACAAGTATGATAATCCCAAGGCAATCAATCAGGTTGACTTCTCCAAGGTGGTCATAAAGGATGATTTCTGGACTCCGAAACTTAACAATAACGCCTCTGGAACACTTCCTGTATGCATTGAGCAATGCGAAGTGAAAACAGGACGTATCCAGAATTTCATAACGGCCGCAAAGATGGAAGGCCCTCATACTGATTGTTGTTGGGATGATTCCGATGTTTACAAAGTGATTGAGGGAATAGCCTATAATATTGTAAATACCCCTGATGCCTCTCTTGAGGCGAAGGCGGATGAGTGGATAGACATTATTGCCACCGCTCAGCAGGATGATGGATATATCGGAACATATTATACTTATGTCAAACCGGAAGAACGATGGAATGACATGAATGGGTGCGAGATGTATTGTGCCGGTCATCTTATCGAAGCGGGAATCGCTTATTATAAGGCTACCGGGAAAAGAAAGTTGCTGGATGTCGGAAAGAAGATGGCAGACCACATGCTTACCATGTTCGGGCCGGACAAGCGTCATTGGGTGCCGGGGCACCAAGAGGTGGAACTCGCTCTCGTTAAACTATTTGAACTGACAAGGGACCGGAATTATCTGGATTTCGCATATTGGCTTTTGGAGGAGCGTGGTCACGGTTATGGCCGCAGTGATGTCAGGAATGATAAGACTTGGACCTATCCGTTGTACCAGGTTCAAGACCAGGCTCCAGTACGTGATTTACAGACAATTCATGGGCATTCTGTCAGGGCCATGTACCAGTTTTGCGGCATGAGTGATATCATGTCATATATGCCTGAAACAGGTTATATGGATGCCCTTGACCGTCTTTGGAACGATATCACTGGGACTAGAATGTATGTCACCGGTGGTATTGGTGCGGCTTATAAGGCGGAAGGCTTTGCCGAT
>JAFROA010000184.1 GCA_017429885.1 Bacteroidales bacterium
ATGCGATGGGTATCTCTGACGAGGCCGGTTCCATAACAAGAGGAAAGAGAGCGAACTTGTTGATAACCAAGCCGCTCTCTTCATTAGCCACGATTCCGTACTGCTATCAGAGTCCTTTCATCGAACGGATCATCATCTGAAAGAGTACCTCAATCCGAATGACATGATAAAGTCAAATGGATGCTCGGTGTAAATCGAGTGGTACTTGGTCTCACCTGCGAAATGATAACTCACACCTGGCTCCAGGTACAAACCCATCGATCCGGGAAGATTCGCCTGCAGACCGGCAGCCGCATTCAATGACCACATCAACGGCTTGACACTGAAGTTGTTCTTCACCGGGCTTCCACTATTCTCACCGCTCTGAGTGATAACTGTCTTGGATGACGCGTTAACGCATTTCTCAACCATTCCACCACCAGAGGCATAAACCGTGAACCAATCTTTGTTCCAGATATTAGCCTTAAGATTCAAAGGGATTCCAAGATATCCCAGCTTCTGGGTCTCTTGGGAAACTCTCGCCCCAGAAGATGTCGTAAAGTCGCTCTGGAGGATAGAGTATGTCAGTCCTGACTCCACTGAAAGCACATCCGTGACAGGGAAATCCAGCGACAACGCTAATCTCACCGGTCTCTTATGGTCCTCGTCCTTAGACACCGGGAAAGACGCGGTCCTGGTGTAGATTGAAGACGCGTCCCTCGTCGCGATATCGGAATATGAAGCGGCGACCCCATGGAAGAAGGTCTTTGTATCCAGCATGTTAGCATCCCTGGAGCCTCTTGCTGCACTGGAGAGGGATACTCCAGCGGAGGGGCTACGGTAGGAACGGGAATCTGATATTACAGAAAGATGATCCGACCAATCCTCACCGTCATGATCTGTCTTGAATCCTGTATCCTCTCGTTTGGTGATAGCCGGAGCCTTGACGACACTCTCAGGAATACCCAAAACACTCTCGGGAATGTCTATTACACTTTCAGGGATCTCCATCTCGATCTCCGGAAACTCCACAACAGCCAAAGAGGAGCCCTGCGGGGCTGGAAGGATCTGAATCGGAGAAGCCTTTGGAGAGACCTGACCTCCTCCATTGTCAGCTGAAGAAGAATTGTTATTGTCGGGGGAGGTCGGGTTCTCCGCTATCCATTCGTCATCCGTACCTGTGCCATGCCCGCCACTCCTGTCAATCAGGCGCAAACCGGCAAAAACACCCAAGGCCAAGGAGGCAGCGGCGGCGAAAGCCCAGACCCAAGGCATAAACCTCGGCCCACGCTCCTTGGCGGGGAAGATAGAGGACTCCACCTCCTCCCATACCCCTTCGGGGACGGGAGCCTCGTGGGACTCCATCTTGTCCTTGATTATTTTCAACCAATCTTCGCTCATCGTTTTATCTTGACCTTTTCTTTATATTCCTTTATCATTCTCGCCAGAATCATCCTGGCCCTATACAACTGCGAGGCAGACGTGCTTTCCGTTATTCCCAACAGGCCGGCAATCTCTTTATGGCTCTTGTCTTCCAGGGCGTAAAGGTTAAACACTGTCCTGTAGCCTTCCGGTAGCCCCTGAATCATCTTGTGTATCACCTCTGCCGGCACTTCCGCGATATCCGGAGGCTCTATCTCCTCGTCATCGGCCACATCCCGCACCTCATCCTCAAAAACTATCGGCACGCTTCTTCGCCTCTTGCGGAGAGTCTTTAGGCTCTCATTAACCAATATACGCCTCATCCATGCCTTCAACGATCCTTCCCCTCTAAAAACGAAGCTGTCCAAGGAAGTGAATATCTTCACAAAACTTTCCTGAAGGACATCCTTCTGGTCCCGTGGATCCGGTAGAAACCTTGCGCAAGTGGCGGCGAGATATCCCGAAAAACGGTCGTATATCTCTCTCACCGCGACCCTGTCTCCGTTTCTGGCCCTCTCCAAGAGCTGCCGCTCAGCCTCCGCCGACAATCCGCTATCTCTCAACAGCCCTGTTCCCATACCTCAACCTCAACGTTTTCTCCCCACTGAAAGACATCCAATGCAGAACAACCGAAGTGGGATCCTTGTACTCATCCTTTCTGGACATGTACATCTGACAAATCCTGAAGGCGACCAAACTCTCATTCCACGAGCTCTGGAAATCACCGTTGTCCTTATGGACCAAATACAAATGGTCCGGATGTTTTCGTGAAGCGTAGAGGTTGACAGAGTGTCTGGTGACATCCCCCCAGAAGGTGGCGAAATGTATCATCAAGTAGCCGTCCTCCGAGAAAGTCATCCAATCAGGGATGCCATCGCTGGTGACCACATCGACCGGACTGCTCGCATTGAGCATTTCCGAGACGGAGTCAAAGCCTGTCGATACCGTTGAAACCGGTAAAGATGAGCCTCCTGACAAGCCGTCTTCAACATCGATGTAAGCAGCGTCTCTTGTGGCGATGGAATCAATCCGCTCGACAGTGATCGCTTTCGTGCAGAAATCTGATTTCCGATCCAGGCCCTTGTAAGCTACCAACGCCCTCACTTCCTCCTTATAAGGATTCTCCCAGTCAATGGGCTCAAGCGTCACGCCATCCTCCAACTGGAAATAATTCCTTCCGGAAAAGGATTTTCTCACTGTCACAATGGCATTAGCCCACTGGATATCATCCCGAAGGCCGCTCACCTGCGCAGTCTGATCCCTGCCGAGATCATCCAGCAGAGAAGTTTCCTTCATGCAGGATGAAAGCGCCACCAGCAGCGTCAGTGAGAAAAACGCAAACAGCTTTCCATCAATTTTCTTCATAGCTTCTACACTATAAATCCCGGAATTGAGAAATCTTGCATAAAAATGACAAAAAAATTTTTATATTCGTGTTGTTATACAACGAATTTGACGAAATGACCCACAAACCCCTGTCCAGACTGGGCATCTCATTGATTCCTATAATCACTCTAGTCATCCTATTGGCGCTGGATATCAGCATATTCGGCAGTGACGCCATCTTGGGTGCCAGCCAGGTCTCATTGCTGTTTTGCGCTGGAATCGCCGTCTGGTTGTCGACATGGCTTTTCAAGATGCCATGGAAAGACTTCGAGGATGCCATCAAGAGCAATATTGGGGATGTGACCTCGGCGATAGTCATCTTATTTCTCATTGGGGCAATCTCCGGCACATGGACCATGAGCGGGATCGTCCCGACATTCATCTACTACGGAGTCAAGATAATCAGCCCAAAGGTATTCCTCTTGACCGCCTGTGTCATTTGCGCCCTGGTATCATTGATGATAGGCAGTTCCTGGACGACCATCGCGACCATAGGTGTCGCATTGCTTGGCATCGGAAAGGCGGAAGGATTCAGTGAGGGGCTAGTCGCTGGAGCGATCATCTCCGGGGCATATTTCGGGGACAAGATTTCCCCTTTATCGGACACCACTGTCATGGCGTCATCCATGAACAAAGTCCCTTTGTTTGAGCACATCCGTTACATGCTCTTCACAACGGTACCATCGATCACCATCACTCTGATCATTTTCCTCATCATCGGATTATCCCACACAGGGACAGACGCCGACACCATAAGCAAATACACTGACCTTCTTGGGGCACGGTTCAACCTCACCCCATGGCTGCTTGTGACCCCTATTCTGACAGCGGTGATGATTGCCAAGAAGATGCCCGCCTTGGCTGTGCTTGGTCTTTCCACAGTCCTGGCCGCGATCACAGCCGTTGTTTTCCAACCGGACATCATCCGGGAAATCGGATCAAAAGTCGCAAGTGGCTCGGACGGAAAAATCATGTTCACCGGCATGGTCCAGACCATCTACGACACAGTCGGACTAGAGACAGGAGACCCGGAAGTCAATGAGCTCGTCACCTCCCGCGGGATGGTCGGAATGCTCAACACGGTCTACCTCATCATCTGCGCCATGTGCTTCGGAGCCGCCATGAAAGCCGGTGGAATGCTGCGCAATATCGCGGAATTGATAGTCCCGTTCTCGAAACACCGGGGAAGCCTGGTGGCCTCAACTGTGGTCACGGGGACCACGCTGAATGGCATCGTTTCCGACCAGTATCTCTCAATCATCTTGACCTCAAGCGTGTTCAAGGACGTTTACGATAAAGAAGGATACGAGTCCAGGTTGCTCAGCCGGACTGTAGAGGACTCAGCGACTGTCACATCCCCTCTATTCCCCTGGAGCAGCTGCGGAATGACCCAAGCTACAATCCTGAGTGTCCCGACTATAGCTTACATGCCTTTCTGCTTCTTCAATTATCTATGCCCTCTTATGAGCATCACGATGGCGGCTATAGGGTACAAGATTGTGCGTAGCGTCAAACCTGAAGAGACGGCAGAAGAATAACAGAAAAACATAAAATCGGCCAGTTCCGATACGTTTCTCAATAAAAATCCCTACTTTTATTGAGATTTTGTAGGCATTGTGGGTACTTTCTCACCTTGTCTCAACGTATAAAACTGATAACCAATGGCAAGAATAATCGAGTGCGTCCCCAACTATTCAGAAGGAAGGGACAGAAAAGTGATTGACGGTATCGTTGAAGCAATCAGCTCAGCCTCCTTTGAAGGCGAAAGGGTAAAAGTCCTCAACGTGGACCCCGGTGAGGCGACA